>DASZDV010000199.1:0-2430 GCA_035941575.1 Pyrinomonadaceae bacterium | reverse complement strand
GAGGTCGTACCACTGCTGAGCCGCGGCCGGAGGTTGGTAATAAGTGCGCGGCCAGAAATGGATCAGCGCCCAAATCCCAAGTCCACTTAAAACGATCGTTGCGATAAACGACGCCAAGGAAAAGCGTTGCCGTCGCAGTTGCATCGTGAGCGTCGCGAGCGCACTCGTCGCCCGATGGATATCGCCCGGAGTTTTTCTGTTTGACCTGCTGATTACCGGAACGCCGTTACCGCCCAAGCCAACGATTGCAGCCTGCAAATCGTTCAGCATCTCATCAGCGGTTTGATAACGTTGTTCCACCTTCTTTTCGAGCGCTTTCATGGTGACGCGATCGAGCGCCGGTGTGATTTGCGGATTCAGTTGTGACGGTCGTGGAGGATTGACGTGAATGATCTGCGCGCCGATTTCCAACACGCTGGCGCCGGAAAACGCAGAGCGTCCTGTCAAACACTCGTACAACAGTGCGCCCAACGCAAACAGGTCGCTGCGGCCGTCGATCGGTTTTCCCGTCGCTTGTTCGGGTGACAGGTAAAGCGGCGTTCCGACGATGACGTCGCTGCGCGTTTGCGTTGAATAGATCGTTTGCGCATCCAGATCCACTTCGCTCGACGGCGGATCAAACAGATGCTTCACCAGCCCGAAGTCGAGCACTTTCACTTGGCCACGCTGGTTCACCAGAATGTTGGAAGGTTTGATATCGCGGTGAACGATGCCGTGGTGATGAGCTTCAGCCAATGCTTCAGCAACTGACGACACGATCTCCACGGAGCGTCGCAGCGTCAGTCCATCGTCGAGCAGTTCACTAAGCGACTTACCCTTCACGAACTCCATCACGAGAAACGGCTGACCGGCAGGGGTCTCGCCGTAGTCGTGAACTATGGCGATATTCGGGTGAGTCAGGCCCGAAACGGCACGTGCTTCCCGAATAAAGCGAGCCCGGTAGTGATGGTCCGTCGAGGTAAGAAACTTGATCGCAACCCGGCGGGCGAGATGTTGGTCTTCGGCCAGATAGACGACACCCATACCGCCTTCGCCCAGTTTTTCGAGGATTCTGTAGTGGGAGACTGTCTGGCCGATCATGGTCCTGTCGCGTGTTGGCTCAGGTTACTACCTGATCTTATACGCGTCTTATGTCAGCTTTGTAGCGCGGATCTTTTCTTCCTGCGAGGCGCGAAACTCGTGCAGCTTCTGACGCAACTCGGGACGGCTGTTTGCCAGGATGGCCACCGCGAACAGCGCGGCGTTAATAGCGCCGGGTTTGCCGATGGCGAGGGTGCCAACAGGGATTCCGCCGGGCATTTGAACCGTGGCGAGAAGCGAGTCGAGGCCATTGAGCGCCTCGCTTTTCATCGGCACGCCGAGCACCGGCAGCGTTGTATGCGCCGCGAGAACCCCCGCCAGGTGTGCGGCGCCACCGGCCGCCGCGATGATCACTTCCAGGCCGCGACCTTCCGCTGTCGACCCAAACTCCGCGGCCAGCGACGGCGATCGATGTGCTGAGATGACCCGGCTCTCATGTACGACACCAAACTGCGTCAGCGTGTCGCCCGCATGCTTCATCGTTTCCCAGTCTGACTGGCTACCCATGATTACGGCTACAAGCGGCTTATTTGTGCTCATCACCTATTCCCCCTGGTCCAACGAAAAACCACGCTGCCCATCGAACGTGTACAGTCCTTCAGTTTTAATGAAGTCGTATCCATCACCCGCCACGCGGCTAAGCAACGAGATGACCTGCGCATGCGAAACGTTACCCCCATCCGATTCCGGAAGGAAGCGGCAGCGCCAATGATCGGAGCAGAACGTCTCAGTGTGACCACCTGGCCAGACCTTTACGCCACGATTACTGATCATCGTTAACTTCAGACCGTCGCCACTCAAACGGCTCAGCGCGTTGCCGAGATCGTTCGCAGAACCTTTGGTCCAATCGAGAAAAACGTCGACACCAATCAGCTCCTTCTTTGGCGCCGGTTTACTGCTCGTTGCGGACCTCGAAACTGCTTCCGCAGCTTTCTTGTACTTTCGAGCTTTTAGAACCTGTGGCGTCTGTCCGAGCCGTTCAATGACAGCGTCAGCGAATTCCTTCGTGCCGACCTTCTGCTTACTTACCTTCTCATCGTAAATGTCGTAGGTGTGAACGCCGTCCTCGATCGTGCGTAACCACGCGTTATGAACTTTTTCTGCATGATCTGTGAGCCCGACGTGCACGAGCATCATCACTGCGCCAAGCAACAATCCTGAAGGATTCGCCAGGTTCTGTCCGGCTCTTCGCGGTGCCGAACCGTGAATGGCCTCAAACATCGAGACGTGTTCGCCGATGTTCGCGGATCCCGCTAAACCGACTGAACCCGCGATTTGGGCGGCCACATCGGATAGAACGTCGCCATATAAATTCGGCATAACAACCACGTCGAAAGCTTCCGGTGTGTC
>DASZDV010000198.1:0-3653 GCA_035941575.1 Pyrinomonadaceae bacterium | reverse complement strand
TGATGAATACAGTGAAGCTCATTATCAGCGTGCGTGTGCACTGGCGCGTTTGGGCCGCGTCAATGAAGCCATGACGGCATTGACTAAAGCAGTCGAGCTAGATCCGGACCAGACTTCATACATAGCGAAGGAAGAAGATTTGAAACCTCTCGCTTCTCTTCCCGCGTTCAAGGAATTGCTGCCCGAACCCGAGAAGCCTCAGCCCTGAGCTTTGCGCGTCAGGTGTCGTAATTTCCCTGCGCCATTTTTTCGCGATTGCCGCAATTCTTCACCAAAACCAATCGGAATGCTGCTTGCGATTGTTCTCGCTGGAAAGTCTTTAATCAGTTTCTTCAAAGGAGAACATTGTGATCCGTAAATCTATTCCTCTGGTGCTCGTTTTCGTGTTACTCGCGACCTATGCGCCGCTGGCGTTTGCGCAACAGTCTGGTTCGACGCGCGACTGGTCGTCAGTGCAACAGCTCAAGACCAACGAACAGCTCATCGTCAAGCAGAAGAGTGGCAAAGACCTTGAAGGCGTAATGATTGAAGCCACGGACTCAACGCTGACAATCGATCGAAAAGGAAAGCCGGTCGCTATTCCGCGTGCTGACGTTCGTCAGGTTCTTGTGATTGAGGGAAAGGCCAACAAAGCGAAGTGGGCACTCATCGGCGCTGGCATTGGCGCGGGCGCAGGAACGGGCATTGGCGCGACGAAGTATCGATCCGATCGAGACGACTACGGAATCTATATCTACATGGGCACGTTCATCGGCACAGGCGTCGGCGCCGTCAGCGGCCTCCTGTTCGGCCAAACCCGACGCAAACGCACTATTGTTTACACCACAGATTGAACCTGCGTTGATGGAAGACGGCTCTAACTAACACCTCATCCGTATTGGCGCTGAAGTAAACCGAATAAGGAAACTTATTCATCAGCGCACGCCGAATGGTGCCTCGTAAGAGTGGAAACGAGTTTGGGTTCTGAGCAATACGGCGGAGGGTGGCCTTAATCTCCACGCTGAAGCGGAGCGACAGCTTGATATCTTCGCGCTGGTACCACCGAACGGCCGATTTAATATCTGCGCGTGCACCCGGTGAGAGGATGATGCGATGGCTCGTTTTTGGCTTAAGTGAGGTTGAATCTAGCTCCGCGTTAGTTCTTTAGTTCTTTCTCAAGTTCTTTCTCAAATTCCTCCCATGTCATTCCCTCATCTGCACGGTAGCTCGCGATTCGCTCGGAAAGGATTTCCCAGTGCCACTTGGGAATCCTCACGTGCTCGGGTTCGGCGGCGACAAAATCCAGAAGAGCCTCGATGTACTCGACTTGTTCATTGACTGATAGTTCCTGAAAACCTGGCGGAGGAATTGGAAGCGATTGAGACATGCGTACTCCTTTGTGCGGAGTATACCACGCAGACTAAAAAATTTGGGGCCGAAACAACCGCTCGCCACGCGTCCGCTACTAAGGGCAAGTAGTGGAAAGCAGGTCGTAGTCTTAGGCACACGCCGCGCGCGTGTATAATGTCCGGCACCAAAAAAATGGACACGCTGGTGCGGTTTCTGTTCGGACATGAACAGGCCGTTTTTACTAACGGCCGGTTTGGCTTTGACGTGCGTCCGAACGCCGTGCTGCTGGTCCTTATCTTTCTCCTCGCCGCTGCGTTCGTCTACTTCATCTACCTGCGACCGCGTATTCGCCTCGCAAAACGAACCACCGCGGTGCTCGTCGCACTTCGCGCGGCATTGCTGGCGATGATGGTCGTGTTGCTACTGCGGCCTGTCGTAGTCGTGAGTTCAGTGATACCGCGCAGCAGTTACGTCGCGGTTCTGGTCGATGATTCATTGAGCATGAAACTCCACGACGTTCCGGACGGCGCCACGCGTCTCGACAACGTCAAGCAAGCGCTGCTCAACACAAGCGCCGGGCAAACATCTTTTCTGAATCGACTGGACCAGAAGTTCAAGACCAACCTGTACGGATTTTCCGGCGGTCTGTCGCGTTTGAAAGACGGCAACGATCTGTTCGGCGAAGGACGGACCAGCGATCTCGCAGGCGCTCTCGAAGAAACAATCAAACGTTCCTCAGGTGCACCGCTGAGTGCAATCGTGCTGGCAACGGACGGCGCTTCAAACGTGCCGAGCGATATCACTGCCACACTGCGCGAACTTCGCGCGCGCGACATCGCGGTATTCACGATCGGCGTCGGCGCTACTTCAAAACCGATCGACGCAGAACTGTCGCGCATCAACATGCCCCGACGCGTCCTCGTCGGTTCACGCGTCAACATCGAGACGTTTGTCGGCCTGACCGGTTACGACGCAACCAAAGTCTTGCTCGGCGTCAGAGAAGACGGGCGCGCCATCAAGACTGAAGAGTTCAACGTTCGCGGCAACGACACGCAGGCGATTAATCTGGAAATAACTCCAACCACTCCCGGCGTGCACCGCTACACAGTCGAAATCACCCCTCTCGACGGCGAGCTGACGGTCGAGAACAACAAGCAGGACGCAGTTGTCGAAGTGATCGAAGGACCATTACGCCTGTTGCACGTTGAAGGCGAACCGCGCTGGGAACTCGGCAAGATTCGCGAGGCGCTCCAGCTCAACGAAAAGAACATCGTTCTCGTCTCTCTGCAACGCACCGGCGAGAACAAGTTCTATCGTCAGGGAATCGGAAACCAGGGTGAGTTGGCGACAGGCTTTCCCAAAACAGAAGAAGAACTCTTTTCTTACGACGGTCTGGTGCTCGGCAGCGTTGAAGCTGGTTTCTTCAGCGCCGATCAACTGCGCAGCATTGAAGCTTTTGTCGCACGTCGTGGCGGCGGTCTTCTGGCTCTCGGCGGCCGTCTTTCTTTCGACGGTGGCAAGTACAAAGGCACGGTACTCGAGGATCTGCTGCCCGTTGGTCTCACCGGTGGTCCATTGGACGACGTGAATTCGTTTACTGCGGTTTACAAGCCACTCCTCACGGGCGCCGGACAGGCGCATCCGATCACGCGTCTAAACGAAGATCGCGCGGCCAATCAAAAAATGTGGAACGAACTGCCGCCTGTCTCCGTCTCAGAAGTGTTGACGAACGTGAAGCCCGGCGCGACGGTCCTGCTCGAAGCGCGCAAGGTCGACGGATCAGCCGGGCACGTTCCCTTGCTCGTGCAACAACGGTACGGTCGCGGACAAACGCTGGCCTTGACCGCCTCAGACACATGGCGCTGGCGCATGCGAATGGATTCAAAAAATAATGCGCACGAAACCTTCTGGCGACAGCTCCTGCGTTACGTTGTCAGTAACACGCCGCGGCAGTTCGACGTTAGCACCGCCAAAGACGTCTACTCAGTTGACGACACCGTCAACATCGTCGCCGATATTCGCGATAAGAAATTCAATGCAATCGGCGATGCGCATGTGACAGCGCGCGTTACGAAACCGTCAGGAGTGACTGTTGATATTCCGTTGAAATTCACGACCCTAAACGCCGCCAACGTTTATACGGGCGATTTCAAAGCGGACGAGTTGGGCCAACATCGCATCGAGTTGGTAGGCACGAGCACCAGCCTGGGCCAACTGAGTGCGAATGCGAACGTGCTCGTGAGCGATCTGAACCGTGAGTATTACAGTGCCGCGCAAAACAGCGATCTGCTCAAACGCATCGCCGCAGAGACCGGCGGGAAGTA
>DASZDV010000197.1:0-10841 GCA_035941575.1 Pyrinomonadaceae bacterium | reverse complement strand
GTGGACATCAAGGGGTAATTTCCCTTAGGAACAACGAACGGGCGGCCACGGAGGGCCGCCCCTACAGTACGAGCTATGTGGCCACTGTTTCCCAAAGTGTTGACAGACTCAAGCACATCGCATACTATATCGCGCGTCGATATAGTGGTGTGCGACGTAGTCCGGAGTTCAAATGCCAAAGGAACGACCAGATCCAGAAAAACTGCTGCCACTGACCTCTTCGGTGTTCCATATCCTGCTGGCGCTCTCCGACGGTGATCTGCACGGTTACGGAATCATGCAGGAAGTAACCGAACACACTGGCGGCCAAATACGACTTGGACCAGGCACTCTCTACGGCGCGATCAAACGTCTGCTCGGTAGCGGTTTGATTGTTGAGACTGATGAGCGCCCCGATCCGAACCTCGACGACGAGCGTCGTCGCTATTACCGGTTGACCGATTTCGGCCAACGAGTGTTGAAAGCCGAAGCCCAACGTATTTCAAGAATGGTTTCAGTCGCGCAGCAAAAGCGACTGCTTCCGAAACGAACCTAAGGTTGCAGAAGACTCAAAATGCTGTCGAAGCGGCTGTTTCAAATGATGTTGTTCGCGTACCCGCGAGAGTTCCGGCTCGAGTACGGGCCGGAGATGACGCAAGTCTTTCGCGACTGTTACCGCGACACTGAATCACATGGTCTGTTGACTGCGACCGACTTTTGGCTGCGGATAACTCTTGACGTGATCCGAACTGCCGCGGTCGAGCGCTGGACAACATTAATGAAGGGATCCGAGACGATGAACAACTTAAAGAGAGATGTGATCGGTGTGATTGCTTGCGTGGCCATTATCGGTGTGGCGTTGTTCCTGCTCGGCTATTTACGCACGCACGCAACTGGCTCGATCTTGCTCCTCGGGTTCGCGCTCGATGCCATAGTCGTGGCGGGCGTCATAAGTAACTTAGTAATTTTCCTGCTGAGGAGGGCCACGCGTTTTGCCACGTTCCGGACTGCGCTGCGGACTCTGCTGATAGTACACGGCGCGTTGTTGCTCGTTGCTATCTTGATCGGTATTCGCGTCGGCGGAATCAGCTTCCCGCTTGTTTTTCTTAGCTACGTCGTAAGCTTCGCCTTTTGGCTGACGATTCACTGGTTCTGGTCGCAAACAAAGACTTCACCCGAGCCTGCGGCATAACTCGTCACGCGCAACCGAAAAACCGAGAACGCACGTGTAATTAACAATATCTGGAAGTGACCGCTTTCGGCTAAGATACGCGGCACTATGCGAAGCTTCCCCCAGGATCTGAAATTCGGTTTTCGTATGCTGTTGCGAAAACCGATGTTCACCATCGGAATCTCACTCTCGCTTGCGCTCGGCATTGGAGCAAACAGCGCGGTCTTCAGTCTCGTCGATGCGGTCCTCTTCAGACCGTTGAACGTCGGAAATTCCGCACGCCTCGTTTCGCTCTACACAAGCGACTACTCAGGACCTCAGTACGGCGGATCGTCGTATGCGGATTCTATCGACTTCCGCGACCGGACCAACGTCTTCGAAGACGTCGCAACGTTCACCGAGATCTCTACGACGCTGAGATCGGAGAACCAGTCTGAACGTGCTTCCGGCCTGATCGTCAGCGAAAATTATTTTGATTTCCTCGGCGTGAAAGCTGCGCGCGGCCGCACGTTCCAAGTCGCCGACGTTCAAGCCTCAAACACGGGCGCGGTCGTGGTCGTCAGTCACAGTCTCTGGCAACGCCGTTTCGGCGGCGATCCGACGCTGGTTGGAAAGACGGTCTTCTTAAACGACAACAGCTTCACCATCATCGGTATCACGCCGGAAAGTTTTGCAGGAATCGATCTCGGTCGCTCACCTGAAATCTTTGTGCCGATTCAGACGGCGCCTCAACTGGGTTTCGAGCCAGGCTTCACGGGTAGTCGCAGCACCCGACAGTTTTCGATCGTCGGACGTCTCAAACCAGAAGTATCGGAAGCTCAGGCGCAGTCGAGCCTCGACATACTCGCGCGGCAACTCGCCGAGGCATATCCGGACAGTTGGAAAGAGCGCAACCAACAACCGCGCAGGATCAGCATTGTGGCTGAACGTTACGCGCGCGTCCCGCCGGATGCGAAGAAGATTCTGATGGGTTTGGCGGCACTCTTTACCGTTCTCACCGCGCTCGTCCTGCTAATCGCGTGCAGCAACATCTCGAACATGCTGTTGGCGCGCGCAACCACAAGACAGAAAGAGATGGCCGTGCGCACAGCTCTCGGAGCGAGTCGTACCAGGCTCATCAGACAGCTACTCACGGAGAGTCTGCAACTGTCGTTGATCGGCAGCATTCTTGGACTACTGCTGGCGCCGGTATCGATCAAACTGCTGATCGCAACTTTCTTGCCGCCTTCAGCCACTTCCCTTCCGTTCGACATCGGCATCAATGAACGCGTAATTGTCCTGACTCTCGGCGTCGGCGTGATCACCGGACTCATATTCGGGTTGGTGCCGGCGCTGCAAGCGAGCAGACCGGATCTGTTGTTAGCGATGAAAGACGACGCGCCGTCACTGCACTCTGGACGGCGCAGATTTGGAATTCGAAATCTGCTTGTCATGACACAGATCTCAGTTTCGTTGTTGTTACTGATCGTGGCCGGACTGTTTGTCAGGAGTTTGCAGAGCGCGCAGCAAGTCGATCTCGGCTACAACATCAACAACGTTCTTACCGTGAGGCCTGACGGTGGGCTTCTCGAGAGACGTGGGACTGCTCCTCAACTCGCGTTCTACAGCCAGGTGCTTGAGCGTGTTAGAACTTTGCCCGGTGTTGAAGGCGCAAGCTTCGCTGATTTCATACCATCCGGCAGCGGTAGGCGGAGTACGACGATTGGCATCGAGCACTACACTCCGCGCGCCGATGAAAACATGGACGTGATATTTGGAGTCGTAGCTACGGATTACTTCAAAACAATGGGCATGACTTTAAAAGCCGGACGGGAATTCACAGACCAGGACAAAGAAGGAACGCTACGAGCGGCCATCATCAACGAGACGATGGCCCAGCGATATTGGCCCGGCCAGAATGCGCTCGGCAAACACGTTATTCTCTCCGGCAACAGGCAGGTAGAAGTTATCGGCGTAGTGAAGGACGCAACCGCTTACATCTTTCAGCAATCCTCACGGCCTTTTTTATATGTTCCGTTGCTGCAAAACCCGTCGCCGGGAATGACTCTTCTTGTACGTACAAAGGGAGAGCCAACCGAGATATTGCCGGCGGTGCGAAACGAGGTCGACCAGTTAGGCCAGGGCGTCGTGTTGAATGGCGCAAGACTGCTTTCGGACTACATGAGTGAGGCACTAATCACGTTGCGCGTTGTCTCGACGCTCACGGCACTATTTGGACTGCTGGCGTTGGTGCTGGCGCTGGTGGGTGTCTTTTCCGTTATCAACTACACCACGAGCCGCCGAACACACGAAATCGGAATCCGCCTTGCTCTCGGCGCGCAACGCGTTGACATACTGAGGATGATAATGAAGGACGGCCTCTTTATCGTTGTGGTCGGCGTCACCGTGGGATTGCTCATGGCCTTCGGGTCCGGCCGCCTGATCGCTTCGTTCATGTTCGCGCGCAGCGGCGCGGACATCTCCGTCTACGTTGCGATCGCTCTTCTACAGATTCTCATCGCGATGGCGGCCTGCTTCATCCCGGCCTACAAGGCAACAAAACTCGACCCCACTGATGCGCTACGACACGAGTAGCTATAGCAGCTTCGCCGTTAAATGAATTTCGGTCGCTGCGAGGGCTTTGGATAACGGACAATTCTGTTTCGCGTCATTCGCGTACTGTTGAAACGTTGCGTCGTCAACGCCCGGCACTTCAGCTTCAGTTTCAAGATCGATCCGCGTGATCGAGAACGCTTCTCCGACCTTTTCAAGCTTAACTTTTGCTTCAGTGTGAATTCGTGTCGCAGTGATTTGCTGCCGCGAAAGTTGCGCCGTCAGAGCCATTGTGAAACAACCCGCATGAGCTGCTCCCAGTAACTCTTCCGGATTCGTCGCTGCTTCTCCCTCCTCGAATCTCGACTTGAAAGTATAGGGGCCTTCAAATGCGCCACTTCCAACTTTCAAATTGCCACTACCTTCCGCCAAATTTCCCTTCCATTCTGCTTCCGCTGTTCGTGTTGGCATAGCTCTCTCTTTCTTTCCTGTCCTTTTTCAAGGACCTCATATTGACACGGCGCAGCGAATCTCGTCACCTGTACTGTATGCAGGATGCATAAGCACCGACGCCATCGACCCCACCGCTCGGAAAGACGCGCAGCCTGATGTCATCATCACGCCCTGTATAGATTTCAGCAAAAGGTTGCAGCGCACCACCGCTCCTCGTACTCGACCACGCGCCGCTAACACCAGTGATGAAGCAGAACACCTTACGCGAGTCGGGATAAGCAACGAGTCCCACGTCGGATTCGGTAAAAACGTCCCTGGCCAGGTACCGAGGCGTCCAGGCATTGCATCCGTTGGTCCATGCTTCGCCGCTTAGAAACCCGAGACGAAATGGCGCAGGAGGGCGATTGGTATGATTCTGCGACAACACAATCCTGTCTCCCTGGAGCATGATTCGCAAAGTATCGGGACGTTGTTCAATTGCAAACGCTGCCTGTGCGACATTGCCAATGTAACCGCTGAAAACATCGACCGTACTACCGGCGGCGCCAACATCAACGGAGTCGGAAAGACGTGTGCCGTCCGGATCGGTAATCGCGAAGAAGTTGGCGAAACAATTGTTGGGATCGGGAACGCCAGAGATGTTTCTGTAGATGAAACACTCTACGGTTCCTCCCGGCGGATAGTTAGTTGTGCCTTCATCGACTACGCTGACCACGGTTGACTTCCAGACACCCTCGGCAAAGATCCTCAAAGAGCTTCCGCGAAAGTCCGGAGACTCGACAGGAACAGTTGAAGGTGTTTGTTGCCAGAATGGACCATGCACGGTACGCCAGTAACAGAAGCCGATCGGGCAGTCTCCGCCGGTACAAGCCCCAAGCACGTCTGTTCTATTGATGCGATTCGCTCCCGGCCTGGACCGCGTAGCGCCATTGATCACCACGCGAACCGGTGTTCGCGACGGCTCAGTGCAAGCGCGCGTTAGCTCGTTGAAGTGGGAAGCGAAGGCTGGATTGCCGGGTCGGCTGGGAGGCATCGTTCTCCTGTACGCGCTTGGCAGTACGACGCTACAGTACTCGCGAAGCTCCCTGGACACTTCAGGAAATCGGCGCAAGGGCTGGCCGGTTAGAGGTGTTCGACCATGACATTCGAGGCATAACGTGTTCGTTGAACTCGGATTGAGATCCTCGAGAACCGTCGTCGGTCCCGGATTTTGCGGCCAGCGCGGATCGACCAGAGGCTCGTACCACGCTGTTGCCGTAAGTTCTTCACGAAAATCCATTCTGTCGCCGGGATGCACAACGAACGGATTCTGTCCAGCATGACAGTCCGAGCAAACACCTACGCCGCCAAACAAGTCCGCCCCGCCGCCGAAACGCGACAACGGAACACTCTCTCCTATTCGTACGGGGAAGGAGATCCTGAAGCGACGGTAGATGTCCGGATTGGAAGGATCAGGGTCAGGAGTTCGGTTGATGTTGTCCCAGAAGCACGCTTTGCTGCTCTGCCGGCCCAAACAGATAATCCCCAGCGCGTCGATTTGATCGCCTACCGATCTCGGCAGTGCCAGACAGATGCCGTCCGGGTCCTGGCTGCGATAGACATGGACCACTGCATCTTTAGACTGGTCGATGAACTCAGTATTCAGTTGGAGCCGCCGGCCGGTTGGTTCAACCCATCGGGAGTCTCCCCAATCGGGAGGAATTGGCACCCCCGCGTCGCGGCACTCGTTAATGTAGTCAGTGCCACCCAACGTTGTAGGTGAGAGATAAGTAATTACTCCTTCGCGGTCGAGAAAACCGAGAACATCCGCGTGAATCGTCTTTACGTTGCCCGAGAGGAACGACCTGTTTCTCAACGCACCGTTCTTGCTCGCCAGGTGCGCAGCATCCTCCGGTTTCACCACGTCGATTAGCCAGGCGATCAAAGCGGAGTTAGCAAAGATCTGATCGTGAGGCGCAAGAGACTTCAGCTCCTTCAAACGCTGAACCTTCCCATTTAATTCGGCTCTTGTTTTTTCGTCGGCCTGCTTATACAACTCTCTCAGGTAAAAACGCTGAGCGTCGATAACGAACTGAGGCGAAGGAGAGATCTCTTTCCCTTGCGCATCCCAGATCGCGCCGTGGCCCACCGCGGAAACGGGATCGGCCGCAGCAACTGTCCACGACTCAATTTCGGGAGTAGTGGTCTGACTCTTATGACAGCTCAGAAACAAGGTCAACGAGGTTCCGAGCAAAACGAGAACCCATTTGACGTTGATGTTGGATTTACAGGATCGAACATTGACGTTGAAGGTGAGAGACATGTTTGAACTCCTTGTGAGTTTGGTTTCGGAGCCAAGCGAGGAAATCACGGAATAACGTTAATCATCGGCTTGTTGCCGATTGTACCTCGGAAGGTGATGCTGATGCGAAAGTCACCTGGCGTGTCGATTGTGTCAGGGAGTCGGACCACAATCTGGGACAGGCCGTCGATGCCAGGCACTTTTCGAATGTCCTCCACAGTGAGGGGATAGGTGTGGTTCTGGTTATCTTCGATTTGGACCAGCACTGATGAAAGACCTTCAGACGGCAGTATTTCAATCCCTGTCGTGAACAAGATGATTCGAGTGCGCTGATCGGAGCTGAAGTTGAAATGGTTGACGAGAGAAAACGGATCGCGCAACAACAAGACGGACTCGACTGCTGCTGCTCGTGACGTGTTTTCTTCTACCGCGATCAGCGGCTTGTCGTCGTCGAAGATCGTAACGGTACTCGTAAAAGGGCTACCCGACATCGCTCCGCTACCCGGTGAACTCAAAACCACGTTGATAGTCTCACTCCGCTCGACCAAATCGTCATTAACCAACGGCACGCTGAAATACTTGATCGTCTCTCCATCGGCGAACTGAAGTGAACCCGACGTGTTGATGTAATCGCCAGGTTGCGTGGCAGTTCCATTGTTGGTTGCGTAGTTGATCGTTACGGGATTCGAGGTGTTGCCAATTCGACTGACGCCAATCATCACACTGCCGGTGCTTTCGTTCACGAGGTAATTGGTCGCACTGAACTGGATACTGCTCGTGGAGGTGGACAATCCAAACTGCCCTCGGATCTCGCCCGCTGGAAAATTGGCACTGTGAACGTTGACATAAAGAAGTCCGTTCTTGAGGTCCTGCACCTGCGACGGAGTCAATGTGATCTGAAAGTCGCTGATCTGGCCCAACGGTAAAGGAAAGACTGGAGGCGCGCTAACGCCCGGCAACGCGGGTCCATGAATATGCGCATCAGTTTGTGCGCTTGAAAGAGAAGCAAACGTCAACGAAAAGCGTGCGGTCTTTTCGTCAGGACTGAGAAGAAGTGTCGCCGTACCCGTCGCGCTGGAGTTGTTGGGCGGCGTCTCCTGTGAACCAGTCAGCGCCGCGGTAAACAGCAGACTCGGTTTCGACTTGATCTCGTAAACAGCGCCATTCGAAAGTGAAACCACAAACACGTTTCCGTTCGGACCGGTTTGAATGTCTGTCGTGATACCGAAGTCTTTGCCGATGAGCAGACTCTCACTTTCGGTTTGATCAAACTTATCGACGTTGTCGGCAACGCGATCGGCCAACCGCGGATCGGAGAACGAGAAATGTTGCCGGTCCGCGGTCAACTTGAAGCGAAACAGGAAACCATTCAGCAGTGTGGTACGAGACGCACCGACGAGCAGGTCTCCTTCAAACTGCGGGCCCAATCCCCTGCCCCTCACAAAACCGATCGGCGACGGCGCCAGCGCATACTTCCAACTGAATTCCGGGTCGATGTACTGCGCGCCCGGTAGCATGAACATTCTCGATAACGCTTGCTGCGGAGTCGTAGCTATGTTGCTCGGAGGCCAGCGAAGCTGCTGGAGGTTTCCTGCACCGTAAGTCATCTCGATGGACCTGAACTCATCGACGCGACTCACCGGTCCGATCGCTTGAATCCAACCACCGTTGAAGCCGGGAACGACACGATTGATCTCATCGAACGCGTCGTCGCCATTCTCCTGTGTCCATAGCGCGCCGCTCAACGGATCGAAGTCCATGCCAAAACTGTTGCGCACTCCGTAGGCAAACACCTTCTTGATGTTTGCAGCGGCTTGGCCGGTTAAGTTCGTCGTTGCATCGAAGAACGGATTATCGATCGGCGTCGATCCATCGTCATTAAGTCGCAAAATAACTCCGGTGAGGTGCGCATCATCCGGTTCTGGTCCACCAAACTGATCGTCCGGCACTGGACCACCAGCCGTCACGTTTTGTAGGAAGCCGCGCCGGCCGTTGTCACCGAAGATGATGTAAAGCTTGCCGTCAGGACCAAAGCGTAGAACGCCGCCGTTGTGATTGCCGCGCGACGGCTGACCCGCATCCTGTTGCAGTGCGCGCAGTTTGATCAGGTTGCGATCGAATACCAGTGTCGAGCCGTTCCAGACATAGCGATCCACACGGTTTCCTAACAGCGGTACTTGATCGAGATCGGCACTGTCGGCGCCGGTGCTGCTTTCCGTCCAGAAAAGATAGACAAAACCGTTCTGCGCGAACCGCGGATGTAAAGCAATGCCGAGCAGGCCGCGTTCCGACGCATTGTTGACGGCCAGATCGAGCGGCGTGCTATGCAGCGCGCCGTTGACGATGCGCTTTACTTTTCCAGTCGCTTTCTCCAAAACGAGAAAATCGCTTGGTCCAAGAAACGCCATGCTGGTCGGCTGATCGAGACCCGTGATTACCGTGTTGACCGCGAGGTTGTCGTCGAGCATTACCGGCGACGCGGCTGCTGCCTGAATCTGAGTTGTAACGGTGGCGGTGTTGTTACTCGAATCGAAGTCACTTTCGTTGGCGTTGACCGTCGCGGTGTTCGTGATTTGGCCGGGCGCGGACGGCGTAACAACGATCGTGACAACGGCGCTGTTGCCCGCGGCGATAGTCCCGAGGTTGCAGTTCACTGGACCACTGCCGTTGCAGTTGCCTTGTGTTGCAGTCGCTGAAATGAACGTGATACCGCCAGGCAGCGTTTCTGTAACGCTCACATTAGTAGCGTTCGCAGGTCCGTTGTCGGTTACGGTAATTCGATACGAGAGGCTAACGCCCGCCTGACCAGGATTTGGCGATGCGGTTTTCGTTACGGACAGATCGGCACTCGTCGGACTCACCACCTGCAACGTTGCCGGCGTCGTGTGAACCAGCGCGCCCGACTGTGCACTGACGTCGAAAAGGTGATTTCCGGTTGGCGTCGTCAAACCTGTGCCAATGGAAAGGAGCGCAGTTTTGGAGTTGGCGTCCGTGATGTTGACTGATGTGGGACTGAAAGCAGCAACGACTCCTGTCGGAAGACTGCTCGTGTTCAGACTCACCTGACCTGTAAATCCGGCCAGCGGCGTAACGGTGATCGTGTAATTTGCGTTCCCGCCCGGAACAACACTGCGCGAACTCGGGCTGACGCTGAGGGCAAAGTCGGGAGTTGCCGAAGCAGGAGCTGACGCGACAAACGTTTTGTAAATGTAATCACCGGACGTGTTGCCGTCGTTGTTCGCTTGATTGCCAGCAGCGTAAAAAGTTACTGGACCAATATCGGTATCCGGCGCCGTCCAGTTGAACGTCCAACTCGCGCCGTTCTGTTGGCCCACAAATGTTCCTGCGCCGGTGTGTTCAATGTACTGGCGCGCCGAATTTGGACCAGCGTTGTTTAGTACCTGTGTCAGTCCGTCGATGTTATGCAGTTCTCCGGCTTTCTCGTCTGAGGCGTTATCGAGGACGGTCAGTTCGAAGCCCCAGCGAAGTCGAGTCGGATCGACGTTGGTGTGTGTGACAGTGATTGGGTACGTCTGGCCGGGAACGTACGTCTGAGGCGCTGTGATGAAGATTTTGCCGGTTCCCGCATCAGGTGGAACGTGACACTCAGCGCAAGCTTCGGGTTCTTCCTGTGGCGCGCCGGTATATCCCGCAGGTGGTCCAGCAGAAAAAGCCTGAACGCGACGAGTACCCGAATCGTGAGTCAGCAGGAACCCGACAAACGCGGCGATGAGAGCCGGTAGTACGATCAGTCGGATCCGTTCGCCCATCTTGTCTTATGCCATGAAGCCCAGGTTCGCAGTCGGAAAACGGCCAATCAAGGGAAACACCGCCGGTAGGTCCGCGGTCGACAAACCATACCATGTCGCGAGCGTTGCGGCGTATTGTTCAACTGAAGTTGTCGGTATCCAGCGGCCGCGCGGATTTGCTGCGTCGGTATCGTCAGGGCCGCCCAAGCGAAGCGTCGGATACGTTCCGTAAAGCGTATGGCCCAATACCGATCCACCGACGATCAAGTGGTGATTTCCCCAGGCGTGGTCCGTACCGACTGTATTGAGTCCGGTGCCCGCAGGTTGGAGGGTGCGTCCGAAATCGGACATCGTGAACGTAGTAACCTTGTCCTGAACGCCAAGTTCGACAGTGGCCGCATAAAACGCACTGATCGCCTGGCTGACTTGAGTCAGTAACCCGCCTTGTCCGCCGATCTCTGCGGAGTGGGTGTCGAAGCCGCCAAGCTGCGTGAAGAAGATTTGGCGCTTCATGTTGATTCCCGCAGTCGGATCCGTGCATGCCTTAATCAATAAAGCCACCTGCTTTAGCTGGCGGCCAAGTGTCGTGTTGGGAAATACGGTCCCAAGCGTCGGGTTGACGCTGCTCAATGCATTGTCAGTTTGAATGGAGCTTGAACGCGTATCACTCGCAGCT
>DASZDV010000196.1:0-1821 GCA_035941575.1 Pyrinomonadaceae bacterium | reverse complement strand
GAAAGATTGTCTGGACTAAGAATCTGCTGACCGAGTTTGGCGGATCAAACATTGGCTGGGGCATCAGCGAGTCGCCGTTGGTGATGGGAAACAAAGTGCTGGTGAACGCCGGTGGTCCTAACGCTTCGATCGTTGCGCTGAATAAAGACAATGGTTCGGTAATCTGGAAGAGCCAGAGCGATGAGGCGGGCTACTCGTCAGCGATTCCGCTGCAAGCAAATGGAGGCACGCAAGTAGTGTTTTTCACTGCCGAGCGCGCGCTAGGCCTCGATATCAACGACGGGCGATTACTTTGGGAATACAGGAGTCCGTCAAATCGCACGGCGAATGTCGCGACGCCGATCGCTCGTGGCAATCGTGTTTTCATCTCTTCAGATTACGGCACCGGCGGTGGACTGGTTGAGATCAAAGCAGACGGTAAAGCGCAGGAGATCTATTTCACCAAGGACATGCGCAATCACCACAGCAGCTCTGTGCTTGTCGGTGATTACTTGTACGGGTTCTCCAGTTCGACGTTGACCGCGATGCGGTTCGACACGGGTGAGATCGCATGGAGAGATCGAAGTGTCGGGAAAGGATCGCTCGTTTACGCCGACGGCAATCTTTACTGTTTCAGTGAGAACGGAGTAGTTGGTCTGGTCGAAGCAACGCCCGCGGGTTATCGCGAGAAGGGACGTTTTCGCATTCAGCAGGGTTCGCTGCCGACGTGGACGCATCCGGTGGTTGTTGGTGGCAGGTTGTACCTGCGCGATCAGGACACGATCTACGCCTTCGACGTGAAACAGAAATAGTTCGGGTTATTTGTCGCGCTTCAAGAACTCGCGAGCCTCACGTAGTTCAGGCAGTCCTTCGTCTGCCTGGTTCCACTGTTCGAGCAGTTTTGAGTAATTGGCCGCGGCCGTGGCGTTATCGCCGCTTTGTGCGGCGGCACGTGCGGCGCCGAGCAGTGAACGCGCGCGATTCGGTTGGCGCAGCAGTGCAACGCCGAACTGGGTTGCGGCTTCAGCAGGTTTACCCGCCCGCAGCAGGATCTCGCCGAAGAGTTCGTGCGTCGGTTTAATCAGCGCTGGTGGACCTAAAGGCGGACCTGTTTGTTCTTCTTGCGCGGTGGCTTTCTTCATCAACTCAATCGCTTGCTCGTGTTCTTTTCTCATCGAGGCGGCCACTGCGGCGACTTCGAGCTCTCTTATCCCGGATAGACCAGCCTCAACTTCTTTCGAGCCACGGATTGCTGCGGACAAGGCACGGATGAATGGTGGCAAGGTGCGACTAGCATTCGAATAGCGCGTGGTGTTTGTAGTCTGCGGTGCGCTGTGGCCGGCGTGGCTTCCGCTAGTTACAGTTTCGGAGGAGGAGGGATTTGAGGGATTTGAGGGATTGGTTGGTGGAAACAGTTCGTTAGCGAGTTCCCATCGTTCGGTTTCAACCACGAAGGCCGCCGCCATGTTCGCGTAGTTGTTCTCGTAGTAATCAGGCCGCAACTTGTTGTCGTAAGTCGACTCCGCCATCACTTTCTTCATCAACTTCACCAACTGTTCGGCTTTGGCGTAACGGCCCTGTTGCAGGTACGCGTACTGGAGCCACTGCAAGCTGTGATAATCGCGAACGCTGAGCGACAGGTTTTTTCGTTTCATCCAGTTGTCTGACGACTCCCACGCTGATTCGTTCGACGCAGCAGCTTCGGGCCACATGCCCAACTGGAGGAAGATGTGCGACGGCATGTGCCGCGCGTGATGTGCTTCAGGTGCGATATCTGCATAACGGCGTGCCGCTGGCAGAGCGAGAATCGCGTGATCTGGATCGTCGAACGCGTGAATGATG
>DASZDV010000195.1:0-1698 GCA_035941575.1 Pyrinomonadaceae bacterium | reverse complement strand
AAAGGCCGACAGAAAAACAATGGTTACCGGGTAGGGGCGAATGAAAGAGCCCTCAAGGAAAGGGCCGGCTAACTCGTCAAACGACAAAATGCCGCGATGCTCATAACATCGCGGCATTTTTCTATTTCTGACTGTGACTATTGCAACAACTTCCCCTGCTCGAGAATTGTCTCCGGTCGCGCGCGCACGAAATAGTTCTCCGTCAGGTTCACCCAACGTACAGTGCCTGTTCTATCAACGAGAAACTCCGCCGGACGTGCAATGTCGCGACCATTCTCACCAGCACCTTGATGGAGCAAATCATAACGCCGGATCAGTTCAGCGTTAGGATCGGAAAGAAACGTAAACGTGTAGCCCGCTTTCTGCATCAGGTCGCGCGACTCTTGCGGACTGTCCACGCTGATCGCCACCGGACGAATGCCAGCCTGATTAAAACTCGGAAGACTATTTTCAATGCCCCGCAACTCGGAGTTGCACAATGGTCACCAATAACCTCTGTAGAAGACCAACAACACTCCCTTCGGCGGCTGCCCATTCACAGGCGCGGATAGCAACTCGTTCAACGACACTTGCCTACCGTTTGTATCCGAAAGAGTAAACTCCGGAAGTTTCTGGCCCACGTGCGGCGCACCAGTGGAAGCCGGCAACCAGCGAGCAACAACGAAATACGAAAAGAGAAACAGCGCGATGACCGCGATGCCAAGTGTAGCGAATATCGATGTGAGTATTTTCGAACGTACCGGGTGAGCTCGATCGCGCCCAAATCCGCGGCGTATTCCTTTCCAAAGAAAAACTGCGGCCACTAAAAACAACAGCAGATTGACCCACGGGAAATCGCGCGTAACGGGATACCGCACAAAAACGGCAATATAGCTGAAACCCGCAACCAGCGTCAGAAGAAAACCCACCCAGAGCGGCCAATTGAGTGTTCGCACGTTCATCTCAGAATTCCTTTATTCCTTTGTAAGCCAATTGCGGCGTCCGTACGCTACGAACACGCATAGCAATCCGGTTACGAACGGCACAATCGCAGCTTTGACTCCTTCACCCATGATGCCGGTGACGATTGCGCCGATCATGATGATCGCCAACCCGAGTGCAGCGAGCACTGTCAATCCTTTACGAACGCGCGTCAAGCCGGGCAGCACGAGTCCGAGTCCGCCAAGCACTTCACAGACACCAATGAACTGCAGAAACCACGCTGAGAAGTGGACCGCGGTGGGTGGCGCCTGCGCTTGCAGTTGATCGGCCGGTATCACCAACTTAATACCACCGGAAAACAAGAACAAAGCCGCCAGTAATATCTGAAGGATCCAAAGTAGTACGTTCATTATGTCGTCTCCTTTACGTGGGCAGGCCGGAGATTTCGAGCACCGGTCTGATCTCGATCGTGCCGTGCTTTGCGACGGGAATGCGCTCAGCGATCTTCATTGCGTCGTCGAGATCATGCGCGTCGATTAAATAGTACCCACCGAGTTGCTCGCGAGTTTCGGCAAATGGTCCGTCAGTCACTAATCGTTTACCTTCCCGCACTCGCACGCTCGTAGCGGTCGCAACTGGATGTAGCGGCCCCGCAGCGATGAATTTCCCTTGCGAATGCAGGTCGCGGGCGAGTCCGGCCGACTCAATGTAGCAGTGTTCTCGTTCTTCCTCAGTAAGCGAGTGTTCGTCGAGATAAACCAACAACATGTATTTCAT
>DASZDV010000194.1:0-2195 GCA_035941575.1 Pyrinomonadaceae bacterium | reverse complement strand
AAACGCTTCGTCATACCGTCCCATTCGCAAGAGTAAATTGCCGCGTTGCCAACGAGGCTTCGCATAATACGGCGCCCAACGCACAGCCTCATTCATAGCTGCCAGTGCGCCTTCGTTGTCTCCCAACTCATCGCGCGTGTCGCCCAGTTCCAGCCACATGCGATTGTCACGCGGGCGCAGGCTCGTCGCGAGTTGAAGCGACGTTGGCGCCTCGACGGCGCGGTGTAACCGGTTCAGGACAGTCGCACGCGCGCGATGCGCGTCCGGATCTGCGGGTGTGATCTGAATGGCCTGGTCGGCGGCCGGAAGCGAGTTACTGACTAGTGCGTAGCGTGTGAGTAAACGAGAAAAACCGATGCGTGCTGCTTCGCGCATGAGCAGTAAGCAGGCAGCGATTGCCAGCAGCGCGAATGCAACTCTGGCCACAGATCCGTGGCGCAAATTCACAAAACAGGCGTGAGTTGAATTACGGAGTGGACCGGCTCGGGTTCGTGTCGTCCGGAAAGAACAGTGGCGTCAGTCCCGCTGCTGTGCTTGCGGTTATGATCGCGATCGTCGCCGGCCAACCAAGACCAAACAGCCCGCCAGCAGTCCCTGCGGTGGCCGCTGGAGCACCGGGGCCCGCTCCGGCAACGCCTGGGCCAACCGCCGGAGGCGCGCCTGGTCTGTTGCACATTTCCAGGACGCCACCAGTCGCCGGATCCGTCTTACCTAGTGAAGCCTGTTCAGTGGCGATCTCGCCGGTGGTGTTCTTTTTGGCAGTCAGCTTCACGCAACCATTAAAAACCGTTGCTTTGAGGCTACCCTGTTCGAACGTGACGACCACTTTCGTGTTCGGATAGATGTCTACCGAGCCAAGCGGTCCAACATTGAGGGTCGCGAATTGATCCGCGCCTGTTTCAGTTGTCGCTCCAGTGAGCACGGAGGCGCCGTTTCCGGCGCTTTGACCATTGACCGTAATCGATTGGTTGTTCCGCGTTGTCAGTCGCGCAACGATCTGCTGCTGAACGACGGGCGCAGTGTTCGTAGAGTTTGGCTCTGCGAAACTGATCTGAAGACTAACCTGTAAAACCGAGAAGAGTAGTAACGCCGCAATTGCTCTCGAAGCTTTACGCCGTTTTAGGTTCATCAAAGTCTCCTTCGTCAAAAGAAAAACACTCAGTGACCACACAACCCTTCTGTTGGGTGGAAGTCTACTGTTGTTGAATAGTTAGGTCAACGATTTTTCTTGAATCGATCTTCGCTGTCGCGATCATTATCAACACTAAGAGCACCACTGCATTGCTCATCAAGTGAAGTCCAAAGTCAACGAGACTGTGAACCGCGACACCTGCGATACCCAGTACAGCGCCGAACCGCGCCGCACGGACGAAGCCGGTGCCGGACCACAGGCTTTTGCGAGCGAGATCGATCACGCTAAACACAAACCACGCACCCAAAGCAAACGCAATCACGCCTCCGCTCGCGAGCAACTCCAGATAGTCGTTGTGCGCTTCCTGCGGAATCAACACACCGGACGCATCGTGATAAGCAGTGATACCAATCCAGTAAGCACCAAGTCCGACGCCGAGTATCGGATGGGCCACAAACATCTTTAAGGTCGCTCGCCAGATCTCGTTACGGCTCGCGCCGTCGCTGGAATCGTTTAGGTTGGTCGTCAGCTCATTGCGTGTTGCTTCGAAGTTGCTGACGAGACGATCGCCGCCGACCCACAAGGTGCCGACAACAACTCCAAACACAAGCACAGCTATGAGCGCAAATCTCAACGCAAACCACTTGGGCGCGCGCGAGACTTCAGAACGAGAACTCAGCAACAGCAACGGCGCAAGAACGACTTGCGTAAGCATCGCGAGAATTCCGCCGCGGGAGTTTGAAAGTCCGAGGCCGATCCATAGTGGTAGCAGTAATGCGACGTAGATCAGTTTTTGTTACGAGCTTTCGGCGATGAGGAGTGCGAGCACAAGGCCGAAGGCCATTTCAATCAGGTACGCGAAATGGTTTTTGTTGATGAATTGCGCGAAGCCCTCGTTTGGTTTTAGGAGTGGGAGCAGAAAGCCGATTTCATGCTGGGTGGTTTGGCGGAGTATTCCGAAGACTGCGCTGACGATTGCAATGCCGATCACAACGTAGACAAGGATACGGACGCGCGTCTCTGTTGCCGCGTAACGATAGAGCAGCGCGAGAAACGCGGTGAG
>DASZDV010000193.1:0-2304 GCA_035941575.1 Pyrinomonadaceae bacterium | reverse complement strand
GGCCGGGATTTCTTGAGAAGGTATATGAGAACGCGCTGCGTATCGAACTTGAGAAGTTGGGGATTAAGGTCCAGCAACAAGAACCCATCAACGTAGAGTACGAGGGCCACGTCGTCGGTGAATATTATGCCGATCTATGGGTCGATGAACGTGTGGTTGTTGAGTTGAAAGCTGCACGAACGCTTGCGGCAGAACATGAAGTCCAACTCGTAAACTACCTGACAGCTACAAAAATTGACCTTGGGTTGCTCTTAAACTTTGGGCCTTCGGTTCAAGTCAAGCGTAAGTTTCGAAACTATAAGCCTGGCGGTTCACTGCTGAATAATGTTATGAGTGCGCGTTGCCCCTAGCACCTGCTTAAATCCTGTCAATCCTGTTAATCCTGTCTATTTTTTCTTGCGCTGTCCCTACGAGATCGTGACCGCCTGTTCCGTCTTAACCGATTCATAAACTGCATCAACCAGCTCAACCGATTTGTAGCCATCGTCGGCCGTAACCGCCGCGGGCTTTCCATCCACGACTGAATCGATAAACGCGCGATCTTCCTGCGCATAACCCCACTTATCTTCCTTTGCCAGCTGATGCATGGACCGTTCGACGTGCGCGCCGTCCAGGCCTTCGCTGTACACCAGGCTCTCCATCTCGCGCGTGACGATGGTCGAGTGATGACAAAAAACTTCGATACGCTCGAAAGGAAACAGCCAGCTGGCATCGGCCGAAGACGCCAGCGTGGCGTGCAGGCCGTTTTGAAACTTGAAGAGGGCTGAGAACTCGTCCGTCTCCGCATATTCATGCGAAGAGCCGACGGCTTGAACCGTCGCGACTTCGCCGAATAGAAAGCGCAACATGTCGAACATGTGAATCGTGGTCTCGTAAAGAAAGCCTCCGGTGATTTTTGGATCGCCAACCCATTCGGGATTGAGCAGCTCGCCCCGATTCATCTTCACATGCGCCGAGTGCGCTTGGTGAGTTTCGGTGAGCATCCGTTTCAGTTCGGCATAGACCGGCGCGAAGCGGCGATTGTGGCCCACCTGAAAGACGCGGTCAGTCTGTTCGACCTTGTTCACAATCCGGCGAGCTTCGGCGACGCTGGTGGCCATCGGTTTTTCGCAGAAGACGTGCTTGCGTTCTTCGACTGCGAGAACGGCCAACTCAGTGTGTTTGGTGTTGGGCGTGGTGATGTAGAGTGCTTCACAGGTGGCGAGAACTTCGGCGACACTGTGCGCGACGCGAGCACCGGTGCCGCGCGCCAATTGACTTGCCCGGCTCTTCACCACGTCATGAACCGCGGTGATTTTGACGCGTTCATCTCGTGCGAGAATCGAAGCGTGCACTCCCGCGATGTAGCCGGCGCCGAGAAAACCGATCTTGATCCTTGCCATAAGACGCTATCCACAGATTACACAGATTTCACAGATAAAGCAGGCAGTACAGGTTTAGCAGCGAGCCTCAACCACTCGTCTTAGCTGGCTAACATTATTATCTGTGTAATCTGTGTAATCTGTGGATTAAATCAAACTTTGAACGGCCGCTTTCGCTTCGCGGGCCAGCTCAAACGGATCGCGTTCCCAATACTCGGGACGAAAGATCTCGACACTCGCGGGGCCGTCGTAATTGATTCGTCGAAAGGCCGCGATGATTTCTTTCAGCGGCAAAATGCCGAGGCCAGGCAACAGCCGGTGCGCGTCTGTTAGCTTCTCGCGCGGGAGATCTTCCGCGTCATCGATGTGAAAAATGAACAACCTTTTTGGATCGATCGCGTCGATCATATTGATCGTTGAGCCGCCCGTGTAGAAATGAAAGCTGTCAATCACCAGGCCAATATTGCGACGATTTACCTTCTCGACGATTTCATCAGCCAGTTCGAGTGTCTGAACACTGCAATCCGTCTGCCCGAGGAACTCAAACGCGAGCGAGACGCCGTGCCGCTCAGCAATCGAAGCGAGCTCTCTGAGCACGCGCACGGAGTCTTCGATCACTTCATAACTGCTCAGTCCACCGGGCGGAAACTTGCCTGGGACGACGACGACGTACGGACAGGCGATCGCTTCTGCAATCGCGCATAACTCTTCGCATTCGTTTCTGATTTTCAAGTACGCCGCGGCGTCCCGGAAAGTGACGTGTTCGATTGAGTTAATGCTTAGCGGTGCGATGCCGGCTTCGGCGAAGAGCTTTTTCAGATCTGCTACCGAGCTATTCTTCAGAAACTCGCGCAGCTTCGCGGCCCAAATCTCGAGATAGTCGAATCCGGCAGCGGCCGCCGCCTGAATGTCCGTGGCCAGATCGGCTTTCATCGTGGTCGCG
>DASZDV010000192.1:0-7402 GCA_035941575.1 Pyrinomonadaceae bacterium | reverse complement strand
GCAAAAACTATCTCCGGCGCAGTTTGTCGCTCAACTTCAAGCCCTTTCAACTTCAGCGTCTCAGTTTGGTCGATTTTCAAGTGACTAGCGTCGATCCACGCAGCATTTTTGCCGTTCACGACTTGCGCGAGATGAACCGCGTCCCGATCAAGCTCGTAAACAGTCGGGTCGATCAGCCGGCCATCGTCGGCAAATTCATACGAATAAAAGCGGCCGGTCTCAGTTGAAGCAAGCCACTGCCGGCCGCTGCGAGTGATCGCGCGCGCCTCACCGCCTCGAATCCTTGCGCGTAATGCGTCCTGCTTCAGATTGCTGCCCGGCATGATGTGTTCCTGGACCAACCACGAACCAAAAGCGATTGCCAGCGCAAACAAAAATCCCGGCAGCATTAGTCGATAGACACTCTGGCCCGACGCCCACCACGCAACTGCTTCATGTCGCTTTGCCAACAGCGCGTAAGTGACGAGCACGGAGATCAACATCGTGGCGGGAAAGAGTTCTACCGTGATCAGCGGCATCAGAAAGAACAAATAGCGCGCGACCAGCCCCGCGCTCGATTGATTCACGGCAATAAAGCGCCAGAGTTCGAACAACGTGAAGATGTTGAAGATGGCAGCGAGTGCGACAAAGCAGACGACAAAACTGATCGCGAGCGAGCGAAATAGTGTTGCGTCCATCAGATTTGGGAAACCGATAGTTGCAACGCCGATCAGCGAACGACGCCGTTTCGTTTCTGCTCGCTCGTCGACGGTGCTGCTCCTTAGTTTCGAAACGGCGAAGAAAAACGGACGTCGATTCAGTAACAAGAGTAGGAGACTGAAACCGAGTACGAACGCGGTGGCGAGCCATGGTCCAATGTATGGCGAGACAGTGCCGACGCGCGCCAGTGATTCGCCTAACAACGACATCAGGTAATAGACAATCACCACGAGCAACGTCAGTAGTACGCCGACACTGCGTCCGCCTCTGCGCACACGCAAACCAAGCGCGACAGCAACCAACGAAAACACAAACGGCGCGGCCGCGAGAGCGGCCCTTCGATTCAGAATTCTTATTGCTTCCCGTTTTTCTGTTTCTGATCCCGCGGCGACGCGCTGATGCAACTCACCCCACTCCATTGAGTCAGCGTTGCTGTCGCGCTGGTTCATTCGTTGAACAATGTCGGACCTCCCAGTGTTGATTGAGAACCGCAACTGATCCAAGCGCTCAACGACATACGACTTTTCAGGCTGATTCTCGTTTGGAAAATTCGTCTTTAATACATCGCTCAACACCAGCTCTGACTGTTCGCCGGAAGAGTCAATCCTGCCGGAACGCGCAGTGAAGATCACGCTCTTGCCATCCGCCTCCTGCCCGTAGATGAAAACGCGCCCCCACGTGCCGAGTGTTTTATCGCCGTCGCGCACGTAGACCACGTAACGCGGCAAGGTGCTGAACGTGCGTGGTTCGACTGGAGAATCGAGCTTCGCCAACGCTCCCTGGAGCATGATTCGTTCAAGATCGCGAGCTGCTCTCGGCGCTTCCTGCAAATGGAGATAGGTCGTGGCAGCAGTAAAAACTAGTCCGACTACAAGCGCAGGCCAGATCATGGTCCATGAGCCGACACCCGCTGCGCGCATGGCCACGATCTCGCTATCACTTCCCATGCGTGAGAAGCCGATGATGATGCCCGCGAGCGTTGCGAGTGGTATCGAGAACACAAGTACACCGGGCAGCAACGCGGCCCCGATTCCACCGAGCAACGAAACAGGCAGGTCCGTGTAGATCAACACCTCGGTGAGCCGGCTCGCCTGTTGCGCAAACAAGATCGCCGTGAGCATCAGGAGTGAGAGTGCGATGTAGGGCGCCATCGCGCCAAACATGTAGCGAGGAATGAGGAGCGACGTTGATTTAATGCGATACTTTAACACTTAAACGTTAGGTCGTATTCGCGGCATGCGTTCAAGCACGCGCCCGATCATTTGAAACGTCAGTTCGGCCATCTCCTTCTTTGTCTCGCTTGGTACATCGCGCGACTCCTCTGCAAACTTCGCCGGCGGCAGTTTTTCAGTCTTCCGTAGTTGCGAGTGTAGACTCTTTGATATTGCACCACCACGGCCATTACTGCATTGTTGACAACGAAGCAATAGATCGTTGCCAAGGTATACCGTTTCTTCGCCGTTGAAAGCTCGATGACAACTTGCACAGTTGCGCAAGTCAGGTAGAAAGCCTTCGATCTTCAGCAACCACACCTCAAAATATCGCAGCACTGACTCGAGATCTCCAGGCGATTCGGCCGCGGCTTCAAAACAGGCCAGGGCCATGCGATAGAGATTGTCGTTGGCCTGATGCGGCGGTGAGAAGTCGATCAACAGATCGCCCATGTACGAAAAGCCCGTGAGGATCGACGCATTTCCTGAAAGATTAAAGCGAGATCTGAGGATTTCCGTTTGACGAAACGAGACGAGTTCCTGATGTTCCTTCTCGTAATACGTGAGGTTAATGACTGTGAACGGCTCGAGCGAAGCGCCGAAACGGTTCTTGAGCCTGCGACAGCCCTTCGCGACACCGCGAATCAATCCCGCCGAGCGACTCAAGCAGACGACAATCTTGTCAGCTTCAGCGAGATTGTACGTGCGCAGGACCAGGGCCTCGGTCTCAAAAACGGCCATGTCAAAAGCTGGGACCGCAGGCGTCTCGCCTGCATTGAATGGAGTGTAGTCCTTTTCGCAAGACCGCAGGCGAGACGCCTGCGCTCCCAGGGGTTACCACGGAATAAAATACAGAATCCAACTCAACACCAGCCCAATCACGATGAACTCCGCAAATACCTTAAGTCCGTAGAGCCAACGTTCTTGCGTCGTGTCTTTCGCCATCGCGCCAAACACCGCAGAAGCCATCGCAGCAAACAGAACCATCACCAGGAAGTGTCTCAAGAATGCCTCCCTGCTGCGATGTCAAAGGCGTCAAGCATCGTTAAGTAGTTGAGTAATCCCGCGATCAGTAGAAACGTGTTCCCATATTCGTATGTCGCGCGTGCCGCTTGCTGCGGATCGTCAGCGAAGCCGATGCCCAGCAGCCACGAAATGATGTAGAGCGCACCGCTACCGAGATTCGCAATCATCGGCGGCACCTGAAGCCACACGGACGAACCTTGTCCGGTCGACAGATCAAACATGTGCCCACCCATGGCGAGACCGATAAAGAAGCAAACCCAAATGACGCCACCCATCAGCGCGGCGCGGCCCCACTTCTTCAGAAGAAGATGTCCCGAACCGGGTATGAACCAGGCGATGATTCCGATGAGCCACGCTGAACCCGGCGTCGGTTCTGTTCGTCCGGCAGCGAGGCGTTCCGTCTTGACCAAATCAGTCCTCCGTCAACAAATGAATGCGATAAAGTTTTACCTTAGGGTATCGTCCCCAGTAAACCCGAAAGCTCAGTATCAACTTTAGCCGTCGGCATGACGACCTCTCAATCTTTACCTGAGCTTTTTAGTAAATCAAAAACGACTCTCGCAATTGTTTGAACTCAAGCAGCGGCCGCTTCCACGACTCTGCAATCGCGTCGAGATCGATTCCCTGTTCGAACGCTTCGCGGATCTTGTTTGTGCCGGCGATGACGTCGAATGGGTTCTTGTCGTAAACGTATTCGTAAGGCGGTTCTTTCCAACGAAACTCATTCGGATACATGTCATGCGCTAACTTAACCATGGCGATTCCGGCGAACACGGGTTCGTATACGTCGCGATCGAGCACGTGGATTTGCACGCCGCCGCAAGTAACGCCTGCATGTTTCTGAAAAGTCGGTTGAAATCCGCAGCTTCTGAAGAACACGCCCGGCAGCGCCAGCGCATTCAGTTTGTCAGCGTAATCATCAGCGTCGATATACGGTGCACCGATGAGTTCAAATGGTCTCGTCGTCCCTCGTCCCTCGGAAACTTGTGTGCCTTCGAAGTGCACCGCGCCGGGAAACACGGTTGCGGAATCGAGAGTCGGCATGTTCGGTGACGGCAATACCCAGGGCGCGTCTGTATCGTCGTGCCAGTACTCTCGGCGCCAACCATTCATCGGTACGATTTCCAGATCGCACGAGATATTAAAGTGTTCATTGAACATTCGCGCGAGCTCTCCGACAGTCATGCCGTGACGCGTGGGCAACGGAAACTGGCCCACGAACGACGCATACTCGGGTTCGAGAATGTTTCCTTCGACGCCTACGCCATTAATCGGATTTGGACGATCGCAAACTACTACTCTCTTTCCGAGTCGCGCTGCCGCGCGCATGCAGTTCGCTAGCGTGTAAACAAACGTGTAGATGCGGCAGCCGACGTCCTGCATGTCAAACACAAGGACGTCAACGTCACTCAACATTTCGTCGGTTGGTTCTCTGGTCTCGCTGTAAAGGGAATGAACCGGCAGCCCGGTTTTGCGATCGACACCATGCCCGGTCTCAATCATGTTGTCCTGCACGTCACCGCGAATTCCGTGTTGCGGACCAAACAAAGCACGCAGGTTGAGGTGCGCGTGGCTGTGCAGCAGGTCGGCCGCGTGGTGATAACCGTGATCCACCGACGCCTGATTGCAGATTAGTCCGACGCGCGCTCCGCGCAGGTCCGGCCCCTGCCCTTCAAGTAATCTCTCAAGTCCTAATTCGACTTGCTGGACCGAATTCTTGGTGTTTTCTCGTTCGAGAGTTAAGGTCATACTTGAGCTCCAAGGTTCAAAGAACCGAACCGCCGTTTACGCTGATGACGTCGCCGGTAATGTGATCTGCCCACGCGGAACAAAGAAACGCCACCGATCCGGCGATGTCTTCGGGAGTGGCAACGCGACCCTTCGGAATCTCTTGAAGAATCGTTTCGAGCCGAGCGGGGTCCGCCAGCGTGTCGGTCGTCATTTCGGTTTCGACCCAGCCGGGCGCAACGCAGTTAACGTTGATGCCAAACGGGCCGAGTTCGGTGGATAACGACTTCATGAACGAAATCTGGCCGCCTTTAGACGCCGCGTAGTTGGAAACATTGGCTTCGCCGCGCTGCCCCGCCGTGGAACTGATAATTACGATTCGCCCCGACCGTTGCTGCTTCATCGCCGGTACGGCCGCCCGGCATACTGACCACGTGCCCTTTAGATTGATATCAATCGTTTTGTTCCAGAGTCCTTCCGGTATCGATTCGACGGGCGCGCCTTCCCAGATGCCGGCGTTGCAGACCAGAAAATCGATACGCGCGAAACGTTCAAGTGTTTCACGAACGAGTCGCTCAGCGTCGGATACCCGAGAAACATCCGCTTGAACTGCTAGCGCTTCGGCGCCGTTTTGTCGTGCCATGACTGCCGTCTCGTTCGCTGCCTGCTCGTCTCGTACGTAGTTGACGACGACTTTGGTTCCCCATGACGAGAGAAGCGCGACAACGGCCTTGCCGATGCCGCGCGATCCGCCGGTGACGATTGCTATTTTTCCCGCCAGGCCCAGGCTAGCGCTCTGCACTTCGGATTTCAGTTCCCTTTCCGCATTTGATGCGGCTTACGACACCGATATAACGGCGTCTACCGCTTCCGTCCTTTTTGCCGCTTGCATGACGAAGGCTTCGAACAGTCGCTGCGAAATTGCATCGCGTTCCCAACCAAGTTCGGGATGCCATTGAACTGCTAATACGAAACGATCCGATCGCGGATCTTCTATCGCTTCGATGATACCGTCCGAGGACCACGCCGTTGCAATCAGGTCAGCGCCGAGTGTTTCAATCGCCTGGTGGTGATGACTGTTGACGAGCGCGTTCTCAACGCCCGTGATACTCGACAGCTTCGTCTCCTCTGCCAGACTTACTCGATGCGAGGGACGATCGCGCGGAACACCCTGCTCGTGTTTGATCGCTTCCGGTAACTGCGAGCCGATGTCCTGAATCAATGTTCCGCCGCGCGACACATTCAACACCTGCATTCCGAAACAGATCGCAAACAGCGGCAGGCGTCTGCGCTCTGCGGCGTCGATGATTAACAAGTCTGTTTCGTCTTTGATTGGGTGCACGGCGCCGAGGTTCGGATGTGGCTGCTGCCCGTAACGTAGCGGATCAACATCCGAGTCGCTGCCCGGCAGCAAGATTCCGTCGAGTCCGTCGACAACAGTATCAACATACCCAGCCTTCGGAATCAGACTGATGTGCACGGGAGCACCGCCCGCAGCCTCGACAGCCTCGCTGTAATAACGTGAAAGATAGAATCGATCGGTTGGGAGTTCGATGCGCATCGGTATGCCGATGCGGGGTCGTTTGCTCATGCATCCAATCATAACCTATGTGACTCCAAATGCTCTCCTTGACTTACGTTCAAACGAGTTCCTATAGTGCTCATTAAAGAAACGCATGCGCAAACACCGCAATCAAGTGCGCAGCACAACTGTGCTGCTCGTCAGGAAAGACACTCGCGTAGCACTCGCCGGAGACGGACAAGTAACACTCGGCGAGACGGTAATGAAAGCCAACGCCAAAAAGGTACGCCGCCTTTATAACGATCAGATTTTGGCAGGGTTTGCGGGCGCCACGGGTGACGCCTTCGCTCTCTTAACCCGGTTCGAAAGCAAACTCGAGCAGTATCACGGCAATCTCGAACGCGCCGCGATTGAGCTCAGCAAGGAATGGCGTACCGATAAGATGCTGCGTCAGTTGGAGTCGATGTTGGTTGTGGCTGACAAGAAGGCGTCGTTTTTGTTGTCAGGCATCGGCGACGTGATAGCGCCGGATGAAGGCGTGCTGGCGATCGGCTCTGGTGGTTCTTACGCGCTCGCCGCTGCACGTGCGTTAATCAAGCACACGGATCTCTCAGCACGAGACATTGCAGTGGAAGCACTGCGAATTTCAGGAGAGATTTGTATTTACTCGAATCAGAACATAGTAGTTGAAGAGCTGTAATGGTTATCTATTTAGCTGGAGAAGTTGATGAGGAAACTCGGCTCGACGAGATGTCGCCTCGTCAGATCGTCACTGAACTCGACAAACACGTCGTCGGGCAACGTAACGCTAAACGCGCCGTTGCAATCGCGCTGAGAAACCGCGTTCGACGCCAGAAACTGGCGCCGGAAATGGCAGTCGACGTGATGCCGAAGAACATCATCATGATCGGTTCAACGGGCGTCGGCAAAACTGAAATTGCTCGCCGGCTCGCGCGCATGTCCAACTCTCCGTTTCTGAAAGTTGAAGCGTCGAAGTTTACTGAAGTGGGTTATGTTGGCCGCGACGTGGAAAGCATGATTCGCGACCTGACTGAGATCTCGGTCGAGATGACTCGTCAGGAAAAGAGCGAAGAGGTCGCAGAAAAAGCCGAGCTCAACGTTGAAGAACGAATCCTCGATCTGCTACTGCCGCCACCGCGCGCCAACGCCGGTTACTTTGATTTTGACGCCGATACAAGCGAAGAGACGTCCACAG
>DASZDV010000191.1:0-6235 GCA_035941575.1 Pyrinomonadaceae bacterium | reverse complement strand
CTTTTGATCTCTTCCAAAACTTTTTCGAGATCGAGGAATTTATAATCGAGAACATAGACGAGCTCATCAAAAACTAAAAGGTCGTATTCCTCGCTTCGCATTTTCTCGACGCAGAGCGCCCAGGTTTCCTCGCTCGTTTTGATGTCCTGCTCGGGATTTTTCGTGTCCCACGTAAAGCCGTCGCCCATTGTGTGCACTTCAATGCCGAGTTTCTCAGCCGAATCGTGTTCGCCGTAGCGATCTTTGCGCGACTTCATGAACTGGATCATGCAACAGCGCAAACCACGTCCCGCCGCACGCATCATCAAACCGAGCGCACATGTAGTCTTGCCTTTACCGTTTCCGGTATGGACCATTAAAAGGCCGCGAGTCTTCTCCTGATAATCCTCGCGGCGCCACTTATACTTCTTTTCTTTCACTGACCGTCTTAAACCACGGATTCTTTCAACGCGTCGTCGGTGATATCGCTGAGCCCGTTAGCTCGTTTAACTGCTTCCTTAAGCAAACCGACAATTACGGTTTCGGCCTCTTCCCAGCTTCCACGCAATGTGCAACCCGCGGCATTGCGATGACCACCGCCACCGAATTTCTCAGCGACCTTCGCCACGTTCACGTCACCTTTCGATCGTAAACTGGTGCGGTAAACTCCGGGCTCGCACTCCTTCAACAGCGCGACCGCTTCAACCTCGCCGACAGTCAACGGATAGTTAACAAACCCGTCCGCATCTTCGTCTGACGCGTGTGCCTCGCGTTGCATCTCGAGCGATTGCCGCATGCACGCGACACGTCCCGACTCGTCGCGTCGCGCAGTCGAGAGCACTGCTCCCATCAACTCAATTCTGCTCCACGGATAACTCGCAAAGACGGCCTCCGCGGTCTTCGCGGGTTTGACACCGGTGCGAACCAGTTCCGAAGCGACCTTGAAAGTACGCTCGGTCGTGTTTGAGTAGTGAAACGATCCCGTGTCGGTGATCAGTGCCGTGTAAACACACTCCGCGATCTCTTTCGTCACGCGTACGCCTGTCGCTTTGCACAGGTTGTAGATCATCTCGCCAACGGCCGAAGCAGTGGAGTCGATCCAGTTGATGCTGCCGAAGAGCGCGGTGGTCGAGTGGTGATCGATGTTGACGACAAACTGCTTTTCCAAGTCGATCAGTCCGGGGCGGGTAATGTCGGAACACTCAATCACGAACACTGCGTGATACGAAGGATCAACGGAAGGCGTAACGCGGACATCAGATGCGCCGGGTAATTGCTGATAGGCATGCGGCACAGGATCCCGCATGATGACTTCCACGTCTTTGTCCAGTGCACGCAGCAACCAATAAAGACCGAGCGATGATCCAAGGCTGTCGCCATCGGGGCGGATGTGTGAGGTGATCGCGAACCGCCGTTTTGACTCGATCAGCTCGACTACTTGACTAAGCATAATTGCAAGTTCAGCAGAGCGAAGTTAATAGGTCCTATATGTCCTATAGGACTTATAAGGCCTATAAAAGCCCGCTAGCTAGCATTTCCTTTCTTTTGCCACTCCTGTTCAATCTGCTCCAGCAGTTGATCGACTCGCTCGCCCTGTTCCTCGACGCGATCGCGCACGAAATGAAGCTCGGGCGTGCGTGGCAGATTCAACGAGAGACCTAATTGCTTTCGAACGTAAGGCGCCGCGTGTTTCAACGCGTTCAGCGCCAACTTATGTTCCGCCTCGTCACCGGCGACAGTGACGTAAACGCGCGCGGCGCGTTTATCAGCGGAGAGTCGAACGTCAGTTACCGTTACGGTTGTCAATCGCGGATCTTCGAGTTCGTAACCCACTATCTGGGCTATTTCTTCCCGCAGAGTGTCCGTGAACCTCTCTGTCCTGTGCATAACAAACCAGCCACAGATTACAACTCCGTCGCCGCGACTCGCTCGACTACGTAGGCTTCAATCTGGTCGCCGACTTTCACGTCGTTGTAATTCTCCAGACTGATACCGCATTCAAAGCCCTCGCGAACTTCGGCTACGTCGTCCTTGAACCGGCGCAACGAGGCGATGTTTCCATCCCAGCCCACCACGCCATCGCGAATGACTCGTGCACGCGCGTTGCGCCGCACGATGCCGTCGATGACCATGCAGCCCGCGACGGTCCCGGCCTTTGGCACGCGGAACACTTCGCGCACCGCAGCTTTGCCGAGAATCTTCTCCTTCTCGATCGCTTCGAGCATACCGATCATGGCCGCGCGAATTTCTTCCTCGACCTTGTAGATGATCGAGTGGAGACGAATATCGACGCCTTCCTGCTTTGCGACGTCCGCAGCGCGTGCTTCAGGGCGAACGTTGAAGCCGATAATCACAACCGCTGACGAAGACGATCCGGCTTGCGTCGCTGAACCGAGCAAAACATCGGATTCGGTAATCGCGCCGACGCCGGAGCGAATCACTTTCACCTTCACGCGATCGGTCGAAAGCTTCTGCAGCGTCGACTTCAGCACTTCGACTGAACCTTGCACGTCGGCCTTGATGATGACGAGCAGTTCCTTCACTTCGCTTTCGCCCAACGCTTCGATACCGCGTTTGGTCGTCTGCAACAGTGCTGCCTGGCGGCTCAACATCTGGCGATGCTGCGAAATCGACTGTGCTTTGGTGATGTCCGAAACGACCTGGAAGCTCTCGCCGGCTTGCGGCACGCCTTGCAAACCGAGCACTTCAACAGGCGTTGCGGGCCCTGCTTCGGTGATCGGTTCGCCACGATCGTTGAACATCGCGCGAACCTTGCCCGAGATCTGCCCGACGATAAACGGCTCGTGAATCCGGAGTGTGCCCTGTTGGACCAGCACTGTCGCAACGGCGCCTCGGCCGCGATCGAGTTTTGCTTCGAGCACAACACCGGAAGCGAGACGCGTCGGACTGGCACGGAGATTCAGAATGTCCGAAGTCAGCAGAATTGTTTCAAGCAACGTCTCGAGGTTCTGACGTTTCTTCGCCGACACGGGAACCATTTCCGTTTCGCCGCCCCACTCGAGTGGCGACAGGCCCTGTTGGGACAATTCCTGTTTGACTTTATCGGGATTGGCGTCGGGTTTATCTACCTTGTTAATGGCAACGATGATCGGCACGCCCGCGGCGCGCGAGTGTTCGATCGCCTCGATCGTCTGCGGCATCACACCATCGTCCGCAGCGACGACTAGCACCACGATGTCTGTTGCTTTCGCCCCGCGCGCACGCATCATCGTGAACGCTTCGTGACCCGGCGTATCGAGGAACACGACGCGACGCATCTCGGACGGATTGTCGGCGCTCGGCACCTGCACGCTGTAGGCGCCGATGTGTTGCGTGATGCCGCCGGCTTCGCCCGCAGCCACCTCAGTGGCGCGAATGGCGTCGAGCAGTGACGTCTTGCCGTGATCGACGTGGCCCATCACCGTGATCACCGGCGCGCGTGGCAGTTCCACGTCGTCGGCATCGGCCGCGATGAGTTCTTCAAACTCTTCTTCCGCGACCATCTCTTCAAACGGCACGAACGACACGTCGTAACCGAACCGCTTGCCAAGATCCGCGGCGACGTCGTCCATCAACGGCTGATTAATAGTCGCGAAAACGCCGCGCTGGAGTAATAACGTCACAACGTCTTTCGGTTTAATGCCCAGCTTCTCCGCGAACTCCTTCACCGTCGAGCCTTCAATCAGACGCACTGACTTCAGTTCACCGGAAACAGGCATTTCCAGACGAGTGGCGATGCGGTCTTCGAGTGACAGCGCCTTCGGCGGTGGAATGAAATCACCTTTGTCGAACCTGCCCGCCTTACCTTCGATCTTTCTTCCGCCGCGCGGACTGCTGCGCCGCGAACGTCGTCGACCGGCGTCCGGGGGCGGAATGTAAGTCGTCTGCGGTGTCGCAGTTTCGCCTGGCGTGCCCATTCGCTCAGAACGGGGAAGTGAAGGCCGCTCGCGCAGACGCGTGCTTCGATCGCTACTCCGATCCACGCCCCGTTCTCTTGGCGGCGCAACGGGGGGTGGAGCCGGCGCAGGCGCGCGCTCGCCGGGTCTGATGCCAGCGTTGAGCGCGGCAGCCGTCGGACGCAACACCCGAACTTGCCGCGACGGTGGCACGGGTGATGGCGGCGCGGGTGTTTTAATTTCTACGCCGTTCGACGGCGCACTTGTTTCGACAGCCGCAACCGCCTCGTGGACCACCGGCTGAGTTTCCAATTCAGGCTCAGGCGGCGCGAGAGGCGCTTCGGTGACGTCTTTCGCGGGCTTCGCGGGCGCCTCGGCGCGCGCAGCAGGCGTCAGCTTCTTGATGAGTCTGGCTGGGCTTGCCGGCGCGGCTGGCGGTTTCGCAGCCGGGGCTGGGGCTTCGACGGGCTCTGCGGGCGCAGCCACGACCGGTTCGGGCTCGTGGACTTCCGGCTCTGGCTCAGCAACCGGAGCTTCGGGCGTCGGCAGCGCGGCGCGCTTCACGACTTTGACCGCGCGTTTTACCGCCGTCTCTTTCTTGGGAAAGTACTTGTTACGGATCTTCTCGGCCAGCTCTTTGGAAACCGAATTCGACGGGACACTGACGTCTACGCCTTCGCGGCGCACTTCTTCAATGAGTCGCTTCGTGTCGAGCTTTAGTTCTTTGGCGAGATCGTAGATTCGAACTTTAGAGGAAGAAACTGTCATGCACTCCTTCTCGACGCTTATTACTGCGTCCTGAAACGACCTATGGGTGATTAGGAACTCGCTCGTTCCCAACCACGTTCGCAAAGCGTCGATCAGAAGGCCAACGCGTGACAGTAGCGGGGCGTGCGAGACAAACGTCCAGAGTAAACTGAACCTTTGTTCTTCCTAATTGGCTGCATCGCTGGAAGCATCACTGCTTCTCTTCGTCCGGGCTCCCGCCTGATGCAGCATCTTCCGAAACTGCGGGAGTGGTTGTTTCTGTTTCGTGAATCTCGGCCGCGGCGTCGACCCCCGGAACAAAGTCTTCTTCATCGGCCGCCAGGATCTCTGCGGCTACTTCTTCAACGGTCTCAAGAGCAGCAACACCTGACGAAGTTATGTCCGGCGATGGTGTAATCGTGTCGGGCCGTAAGTCGCGGCCGGGTTCCATCAACGAAATCTCGTCAGCCGGCACTGGCTCAATCTCAGTCACTGCAACCGGATCGGCCGAGTACTGCGCCAGGATCTCCGGCTCGGCGTGATACGGAAGGCCGCTTTCGACCGCTTCGTCATAACCTTCGGCAGTCATCTCCGCATTCGGCTCAACGTCGCGTGCCTCAACGGACTCGTCCAGTTCAGCAGAAACTGCATGCTGCTCTTCGACCGTTTCAGTTTCGCCCTCCGCGCCAGCTTCGCCTTCGAGGTTGCGATTGCGCAACGCGATCACAGCCTGAGCGGCGTTCAGGATCACTTCCGCTTCGTCGAGACTCAGGTCAAGAAACTCGACCAGATCGTCGACTGTCGTATTCGCCAGCGCATCGATGTCGTTGATGCCGTGCTCGGCGAGCGCATCGGCTTGTTGAGCGGTGACACCTTCAATTGCCGACAGCGGCACAGCCTCGCCGGAAGCGATGAGTGCGCCCATCTGTTCGGTGACTTCGCGCTTGATCTCTTCTTCGCTTCGGATGTCGATGTTCCAACCGACGAGTTTTGTCGCGAGGCGAACGTTCTGACCGCGCTTGCCGATTGCCAGCGAGAGTTGGTCTTCGTTGACGATGACCTCCATCTGCCGGTTTTCAATATCGGTGATTCTGACCTGGTTGACTTTGGCGGGCGACAACGCGTTCGCGGCGAAAACTGAAGGCTCGTCGGACCACTCGATGATGTCGATCTTTTCGCCCCGCAATTCGCGAATGATTGCTTGTACGCGCGAGCCTTTCATACCGACGCAAGCGCCGACGGGATCGACGTCGCGCTCGTTGGACATCACGGCGATCTTGGCGCGTTCACCGGGTTCGCGCACCGCCGACTTAATCACGACTGTGCCGTCGTAAATTTCGGGCACTTCCATTTCAAACAACCGCAGCAGCAGTTCCGGCGACGTTCGGGAAACCTCGACCTGAGGTCCTTTCGATTCCTTCGAAACGTTGTTGATGACGACGCGAATTCGTTCTCCCTGGTTCCACTGTTCGCCGCGCGACTGTTGCGACCGCGGCAGGATCGCTTCGAGATTGCCGAGGTCAACAATGATGTTGCCGCGTTCAAAACGTTTCACATAACCGTTGACGAGGTCGCCGATCTTGTCGATGTACTGCTCGTAGACGTTGCTGCGA
>DASZDV010000190.1:0-7736 GCA_035941575.1 Pyrinomonadaceae bacterium | reverse complement strand
CACGGTCGTCGTTCGGAAGGTTGAAAGCAGCCGTTTGCACGCCGCTGTTCCCCTCGCCCGAGCCGAAGACCTCATTCACAACTCTGATCGGCGAAGCCGCGCCGAGTTTCGGATTTCGATAACGCGGCTCAATCGGAAGATTATTTTCCAACTCCTGCAAGTGAGCGCTAAATTTCGCGAGCTTTGCCGTCTCCGCGTCATCGCGCAACGTCACGTATGCCTCGAACGCGGCTTTGTAGCTGAACAACTCGTCTTCGTAGGTTTCGTATGGACCGATGGTGACTTCTATTGGAGAGTCGAGCTCCATCCACGCCACGTCGCTTTCGTAGTAATCATCAGAACCGAATGCGTCCGCGCGCTTGTTCAGAAAGTTTCTGAGCGTTGCGTTGGTTGTTAGTGCAGCCGCTTCGCGCAGTAGTTTCGCTGCCGGGACGAGATACTCTTTATAGGCGACGCTGTAAGGAACAAGAGTCAGTTTCTTGTCTGGTCCACGTCGAATGAGATGAAAGAAGCCGGTGGCCTTTTGCTTTTCGGCGTCCGAGAGCGTCTGGAGCCAGGAGTTGAACTCATCCTTTGTCATGTCGTCGGGATAGTAACTGGCCTGTGGCGGCTTTTCTTTAGGCACGCCGTCGATGAATGGTTCCTTGTCGTCGAGCCGCGACCATGGACCATCGTTGATGTAAAAGTAGTGCAGCCGTTGACGACCAGCGGGAGTCTTGTCGGCGAGGAGCTTTTTCTCCAACGCATCGTTTCCGCTCCACACCTGTCGCAGGAACAATGGATCGAGCAACTTTGCCGCGGCGATGATCTTGTCGAGCGCTTCTCGATCTTTCGCTGACAACTTCGACACGTCGGCGGTCAGAGTTGTCGGCGCGAAACGAGCAATCTTTTTAGCGAGTTCGGTATCGCCACCGTCAGGTTTGCCCGTCTGTGCGGTGAAAGTAGTGAGTAGTGCCATGATTAGAGTCAGTGAAAGAAAGATCTTTAGAGTCATATTCACAGTGCCTACCTGTTTTTCAGAATCTTTACAAACGATGCGGAACGCAATTCTGCCAGCGTCAAGCCGGAGAGTTTGAGTGCTTCGGCTTCGGTTATCGCGCCACAGTTGATGGCCCTCAGAAAATAATTAAGGAGTCCTTGTCCCGTGGCTGCATCGTCAAACACATCTCCCACGAGCGTAGCCTTCGCTGCTTTCTCAACGAAGTTTTTCAAACGCTCCGAGGCCGGCGCAAGACTCTCGAGAAAGAACGAATAGACAGCAGCGTAGCGAGTTGGCAGCTGCGCGGGATGAAGATCCCAGCCCTGGTAGAAACCGTTTATCAACGAGTGTTGAATGTGATCATAGTGGAGCTTCCACGCGCGATGCACGACCTCGCGGTTTTCCTCGATCTGTTCCGGCGTCAACTGTGGACCACCTTCCACGAAGCGATGTGGCGCCACAGGCATGATGTTTGTCGCACCGTCTGATAACCAGATGCCGGTTCCGGCGAACGAAACCTGCATCATCGCCTTAGCGAAGTCGCAGGCAGGATGCATCATGTGCTGGTGCGCCGCAGTGATGTTGCAACCCGCCGTGTAGTCGTAAGTGCCGAAGTGTGCCGCGATACAACGTCCTTCCGCCGCTGCTAACAATAGCGGGAGATTTATTTGTCCATTGCTGTTGATGATCGATTGAGTGGTTTCGATCATCATTTCGAATTTCAAACTTCCAGCTTCGAGGCCGGTCTTCTGTTCCAGGCGCTCGAGCAACGAAGCCAGCGTCGCGACTTGCTGCGGGATCGTGATCTTTGGCAGCGTTACGACAAAGTTTTCCGGCAGCCGGCCTTCACTCTTGTCGAGCAATGTTGATACAAAGATGTCGAGCGTGCGGAAACTGCGTGCGCGCAACTCTTCATTGAAAGGCTTGATGCGAATTCCAATAAAGGGCGGCAGTGTTTTTTGCGTACTGCCTTTTGCAACCTCTGCCGCTGCCGAGGCTGCGTGCCCGTCCTCTTCGTCGTCAGGCCGATTGCCGTAGCCGTCTTCAAAGTCGATGCGAAAGTCTTCTACGGGCTCGCGTTCCAGCTTCTCCGTGACCCGCCGGTAGATCGTGTGGGCAAGCCACGCGGAGTTGTTCTCACGACGCGCGGGTTCCGGGCCCTTTTCGAGATCCGTCACCAGTTCGGGAGCGTCGTCCAGGTGCTCAGGAAGCTGATCGGCGCCGCGAATATTGAGCGCGCGGGCAAAGGTCAAAAAATCCGGGGCAAATTGATCCAGCGCACGTTGCGCAACCGAACCAAGTCGTTTCGCAGAATCGGCTTTGAACAGATGCGCGCCCCCGTAGACCGTGTGCACCGGCTGCCGGCGGCCGGTTTCGCCGGGATAATGTTGCACAAACTCCTCGTTCGCCTCGTGCAATGGCGGGATGAGATCCCACAAACCGTCTTCTGAAAACGAAGATTTCATAGATTGTCCTTAGCCCTCACGAAATCGTTTATTGACACCGCCCGCCGAGCTTCGTTATGTTGCCTTTGGAACCTCGAACCTTTGGGGTTTCGGTCCCAAGCTCTCACCTCTGTAGATCAGACAATACTCCCTGATACCTGGAGAGAATCATCCGATGAGGAAACTTATTCTTGTTTTAGTCTGTGGCCTTGTGCTGACTCATCCTACTGCAATACTGTCGCAGGTCCAATCGGCCACACCGGCGACGCAAAAGCCTATTAACCACGGCGGCAAAATCGAAACGAAGTACGACGGGTTTAGTTACGAAACCGTTTTACGACTTCGCAAGATGAAAGTGACCTGCGATGGTTTGAAAGACAAGTTCAAAGACGCGTGTGTGAGTATTGAGGTAAGCCTCCACTGTCCGGGAACACAGTTGAATTACGTTCGCAATGTCACCTTGCAGATCATGTTCGAGAACAAAGACTGGGTACATCTTCATCCGCCGGATCAGCGAGATCTCAGCGTCGTAACCGAAACGGAAACGATTCGCCTCGGCAAGATGCAACATGCAAGCGCAACTCCGGGGTCTTGGGACACCAAAGTCGAGACGCTCGAGGCGACGATTCCCTACGCGGCTTTCAAAAAGATGGCGCTCTCTTCGTCAGTCGCGTTGCAGGTTGGTCAAACTGCGTTTGAGCTGAGAGAGAAAAACAGGCTGGCTTTGCGCGAGTTGAATGGCCGCGTCATAGAAACCGGCGCTAAAAACTAGCGGCACATCTGCCACAACTTAATCGTTTCAACCGGGCGGATCAGCATCAGCAGTTGCAGCAGCAGACTGTCGCGAATCCAAAGTACCAGAATCAATTCGAACAACAGAAAGACGACGAGCGACCAACGGAGTCCGAACTTTCGCGCAACGAGAAACCCTAACGCCGCACACGCGAGGTCGCCAAACGAGTTCACGATGGTGTCGCCTTCATAGCCGAGTGCAGCGGTCCCAGCGCGGTATCGTTCGATCACGAATTTAGTGTTCTCGAAAACTTCCCACGCTGCTTCCAACGCAAACGCCAGCAAGAACTGCCACGACGGCGCAAGATTTCTGAACAACAACGCGACAAACCAGAACAGCAGGAATCCGTGGAGCACGTGTGTGAAGCTGTAGGGATCGAAAAGTTGTTGTGAGTTACTGGAACTACAGGTATCGCCTACCCAGAATTTGAACTCACCACAGGCGCACAACAACATGCGCCCCTCTGCGGATAATGCTGCGCCCATCAGCAGCAGCACCACGATAATACCGACGATCGGCAGAAGCTTGCGGCGAGCCGTGTTCTGGGCAGTCATCCGTCGCCGAGTTTACGCGAGATGCGCTCGCGGTCCAATCTGTTTCTCAGCGGCTGCGGAGTCGTTACGGTGGGCCGAAACGACTGCGGTATTCAGTGGAGTAGATGAAGATAAAGATCATGTGCCGCAGATTGTTCGGGTTCGCGTTTAGTGTATTCACGTTATTCTGATAACCAATCGTGTCCGGGTCGCGACGCAAAAAGCCGAAGTACTGAATAGAAACGGTGCCCTCCGTCAAGAACTTGTTCAAGACTGCCGTCGTCTCCACAATTCCACGTAAAATCCGTCCGTTGGTCATGTTGCCCGTCACCGTGAAGGTGCTACTTGGCAAACCCGCCCTCTGTAACAGTGCGTTCGCCAGAGACTGGCCGGTTAAGCTACCGTACCGCGCGATGAATTCGGGCCGCTGCACAAATGCTTCCGCAAACGCGGCCTTACTCGCTTCTTCTTCCGCGGGTGATTTCGGTCCGCCGACCAGGGCCATGTCCGGAACGAACTGCGCGTACGTCGGACGCTGGTTGTGACTCACCATGTAGAAACGGAACACCCAGTAGCCGCGATTTAAAAACTCGTCTGACTGGAAGAATCCCGCAGCTACGTGCAAGCGGTCGCAGTTCGACGTTGGCGGTTCACCGAACCCTCCGTTCGGACACGGTGCCAGCGTATTGATCCAGTTTTGCAATCCAGTCGAATCAGGTTGCCGGTTGAGAATGTCGAGGTACTGCTGGCGAATGAAGAACTCCACCCCATCGATCGGGTTCACGGTCGATGGAATGGAATCATTGTCGAGAATCGTAACGGTCGCAGCGGACGGCGAGCCTAGAGTAGCGCTCGCCGCTTCCGTCAAAACGATCGTGAGAGTCTCGTTTCCTTCGACGAGCACGTCATTAATCAATGGAATATTGATGGTCTTTGAAGACTCGCCGGAAGCGAACCTGACGGTGCCTAATGACGTAACGTAGTCACAACGCTCTGAACCGCGGCCGTTCGCCAATGTACAACTCTGCAACCCCGCGACGTCCAAAGTTCTAAAGTTCACGCTTGCGTTGCCGGAAGTATCACCCGATCGAGTAACAGTGATCGCTACGTTGCCGGTAGCTTCAGAACCGCTATACGACGATGAACTAAGCTGGATACTTGAGCTCGCAGCCGCTTGGTTCAGCAAACTCAAGCTGTAAGGACCGGTACTTCCTGACGTGCCGTCCGCCGAGAAAGACGTGGCAAAGATGCGGTATGTTCCGGTCGTGGGTAGCGTAAACGAACCAACATTCGCAGGAATGCGCGAGTTTAAACCGCCACCGCCGTCGTCATTCTGAGCGATGGTTTGTCCATTGGGTCCATCAAGGAACAAGTAGGTATCAAAGCTATCCGACGACATCAAGATAACGATCTGCTGCCCCGCAGTGCCACTGAAGTCGTAAAGATCGATGTATCTCGACGTGCCGGTAAAAACACAGTCGCTGTTGAGAGTTGCACTAATTGTTTGACCGGGAGTGATTACAGTGGTAGGACAGCCGTTACCATTCCCCGCAGATTGAAAGACGGAGAACGATTGCCCCCCAACGCTAATAGTTCCAGTTCGCACGTCGCCAGTGTTGGCCGCGACCGAGAAGTTAACTGCGCCGCTCCCAACTCCAGACGAATTCGTTGTTAGCCAACTTGCGTTGCTGGTCGCTGTCCAGGAGCAGTTTCCCGGCGTCGAAACGGTAAAAGAACCGGTGCTCGCGGACGCGATAAAGATCTGACTGCTTGGATTGAGTGAGAAGATACAATTTGAACTGAGTAAACTAAGACTGTAGGTACCGGTGCTTCCGTTAAAAAACGATGTCGCGTAGATCTTGTATGCGCCAGAAACCGGTAACGTAAATGCACCACTATTCGCCGGAATTCGCGAGTTCGTATCTCCTCCACCGTCGTCGTTCTCAGCTATTGTTTGGGCGTTTGGATGCAGCAAGTAAAGGTAGGTATCAAATTCTGATGAGCTCATGTTGATAATTATTTGCTGTCCGGCGAGACCGTGAAATTGATAAACGTCAACTCGTTTGGTCGTCCCTGAGAAAACACAATCGGACGTAGTGAGAGCATCATTGATGGTTTGTCCGGTAGAAATGGGAGTCGCTGGACAGGTTCCGACCGATTGCAGGGCGGCGTGGGCCATCACAATGCCGGCGCCGGAGTCTCGATCGTTGCCGACGTCTTCGATGTCGAGCGCAGTGCTTGTCAGTGCTGTACGTATTTGGGCTGGTGTTAAGTTTGGATTGAATGACAGTAACAAAGCCGCAGTCGCTGCTGCGTGTGGGGCGGCCGCTGAAGTGCCGAAGAAAGACTTGAATTCTCCCGGTACGGAGGTACTAACACCATCTGCGGCTGCAATGTCTGGTTTTGCGCGTACGGTTCCACCTGTTGAGCTCAGGTTGCCGGGCGTGATAGCGGTGCCGTTTGCGTTATAAAAAATACGACGTGGCCCATCTGAGCTAAAACTTTCGACTGGATTGGACGCACCACCGGTGAACGCGTCAGGATATGAGGTCCGCGCTTTCACTGCCGCAACACTAAATGCATTGGCAGCAGCAGAGTGACCTTTTGTGTGACCCGCTGTTGCGTAACTGAATTTTCCTTGTCCTGCTAAACCTACATGCAGATAACGATTAGCGGCACCGCTCTTTTTGACCACCAGGACATGCTCGCCATTGTTTATTTGCGCGTACTCAAATGGATCCTGAGTGCCATTCTGGGTTTTGTTTGACTGCCGCACGATCTTGCCTGACGTATCGACAATATAGAGATCATAGTCGTTGCTAGATGCGCCTGGTGGATCGGACCAGAACAAAACCGCTGTGTCGCCGTCAGCGTCAGTGAACGTCTGATTAAAGACAATGCTCGGAGCAAAAAAACGATTCGCGTTCCCAAGCGTTAATCCATCAGTAGTTGTAATCGAGCCACCGTCAACAAAGTCACCTTCCCACACACTCGAGGTTAAATCGTTGAGGTTGCCGCCATTGCCGGCTGACGAGAAATACAGCACGCCGGCGGCGGTCACAGTGTTAACCGCTTGTGCAACAACTGCGTCGTAAAATGGCGACTCGTTCTCGTATTCGAGATCGTCAACAATGATCTTGCAACCGGCCGCTTGCAGGTCAAGAATGTTCTGCGCGAAAGCCGCTGGACCACCCTTGCCAGTTGAAAAAAACAACTGCGCTCCCGGAGCGAGGTCGTGGATTATCTCAAGCATGGCAGTGCCCTCTCCCTTATCAGGCTTCACGCCATCAACTCCACTTCGATTCGAGAGTACTGTGACGTTGGGCAGCTCTCCGTTTGCCTGCGAATCCGAGAGGAACCTTACGCTATCCGACAGGACGCCGATTTTGATACCGGAACCAGTGATATTAAAAGCGCTGCGCGCGGTGTCTGCTGTGTGAGTAACATCTCCTTCTGAAGTAACGTCTCCAGTCAACGGATTTAAAGTGAGCGACGTCCCAGTTTTGGAGGTGACTTTGGGAAGAATTGCCAGGAGTTGCTTCTGAATAGATCGTGCTCGCTGTTTGAAACGGGCGTGTGCTGACCTCCCTGTTTCTGATTTGACACTCCAAACCTCAGGTTTAGTAGCGCGAGAGATCACGCGTACTTCGTTTAGAGCAGCTATTGCCTCGAGCTTTTCAGGCGCAAGACGTGCGCGCAGAGCATTGAACTGAGGATAACTATTAACAATCTCTCCGCCCTCGTGACTGATCGCCTCCAACAGGTTCTCCGTTACTCGGCCACTGATATCAACCTCGGTGCGACCCTCCGTGTCGTAGGTTACGTCGATTTCAAGAGCGGCCATTGCCGGCGTGAGGATCTGACCTCGTCTGAGCTTAGCCGCAATTAGCAAGTGTGAATCTATTTTTTGCTCAGCCGGACTACGTGATTCTTTCTCCATCACCGAAGCTTGTAGCTGCGTCTTAATGTCTTCAGTTAACTGCGCA
>DASZDV010000189.1:0-2572 GCA_035941575.1 Pyrinomonadaceae bacterium | reverse complement strand
TCGAAGTGCCGGTGAAACCAGTGTGACCAAAAGAGCCGAGCGGGAAGAGTTCGCCCCGGTTGGTGGAGTAACTGGTGTTGATGTCCCAACCAAGACCACGCGTGCCGCCGGTGTTTGAAACGAGGTGTGGGCGAGTCATCTCGGCCACGGATAACACGGATAAGACGCGAGTACCGTTGTATTGCCCGCCGTTGAGGATCATTTGGCAGTAGATCGCCAGGTCGCGCGCAGTTGAAAAAAGTCCGGCGTGACCCGCAACACCATTCATTCGGTACGACGTTGGGTCGTGGACCTGTCCGCGCAACCACACATCACCTTCCGCCCCAACACTCGCAGCAGAGTCGCCGAGGTAGCTCAATTGACCACGCCGTTTTTCCGTCGGCGCGATGCGCGCCCGCAGCGCCGCACTTGGACGAAAGCCCGGGTCACGCATGCCCAACGGTAGAAAGATGTTCTTCCTGGCAAATTGATCGAGGGGCATCCCGCCCACACGTCTCACAACTTCGCCCAGCGCGATGTAACCGATGTCGCTGTAAGTGAAACGCGTGCCAGGCGGATTCCGCAGCGGCTCTTTCACTAGCCGGTTGATTGCTTCGTCATAACTGGTCCAACGCTCGCGCAGATCGAAATCAGGCGCGTAGCCCGAGCGGTGAAGCAGGAGTTGCTCAATAGTGATGTTTTCCCTGCCCTCGCCTTTGAGTTGCGGAATGTAGAGTGAAACGGGATCGCTGAGACGGAGTTTGCCGCGCTCAACCAGGATCATGATGCTGGTGGCGGTGGCTACGACTTTCGTAAGACTCGCGAGATCGAAGATCGTATCGGCCGTCATCGCTTCACGTGTGGGTTCGACCGCCCGCGAACCGTAAGTATGTTGCCAGATGATGCGTCCCTTTCGGCCGACGAGAACCACCGCCCCGGGCAAGTGATGTTGGCGTATCTCGTCGTTGATCGCGGCGTCCATCTGAGCGAGACGCGCGGAAGAAACAGCCACGGATTCAGGCTTTGCCGCCGGCAGCTGACCCAGCGCCGTCTGCGCCAGGAGGACTACGACAACTAAAATCCGTGTTCCAACTCTGATCATTTCGTAGCCTTGACCTGTATGCCTGTCCCTCGCGGATACAACCCGGGTAGCGAGATCGGCAGCCGGCCTACAATATCGATTTCACCCACAAGCGTGCGCGCGACCGCGTTTTGCAAACTCGGCATATCCCCATACGCAACCACGTAAGTTCGCAAACCCGAAAAACTCTGCAAGAGGTAAGGATTGCCAAAACTGATCCCCACAATCGGTTTCTTCGCCGCAATCAATGTCGAAAGAGCACGTGCTCCCGCGTCAGGTATACCAACGCTCGACGCTTGGCCGGAACGCACGCGTCCATACAACGAGGCAAACACTAAATCTGCTGTCTTCGCTCGTTCGACTGCCTTCTGCACTTCCTGCTCGCTCGATCGCTCGTCGAGAACGACGGTCTCGACTTTCAATCCGCTACGAATGAGTTTCGAAACGAACGGGTTTGCGATCCAGAGTCGATCGTCACCATTGGTAACTGCCAGGTTGAAGATCTTCGCGTCCGCCTTCACGTTCTTCAGCGGTACGAGTTTATCTTCATCGCGAACCAGTGTAACCGCGTGTTCTGCAATTTCAGTTGCCAACGCGACCGCTTCTTTGCTTCCGACCTCACGATCGATCGTTTCGATTGGTGTGAGACGTTGCTCCACCAGGCCGAGGTCATACTTCGCTGCGAGAATCTTCCGCGCCGATTCCTCCACTCGCGTTTCGCTGATGCGACCGCTCTTCACTGCGTCGCGTACCCCACGAAACGCAGCGTCAACATCCGCGGGCTTCAACAGCATGTCGGCGCCTGCTTCGAGCGCGCGGACAGCGGCTTCTTCCTGCGTGAAATAAATTGTCAGGCCGCTCATGCTCAGAGCGTCAGTAACAATCATTCCCGAAAACTTCAGATCGTTTCGCAAGAGCTTTCCCATAACCGGCGACATCGTCGCGGGCATGGCAGCCTTCTCTTCAACGATCTCGCCCGCTTCGTCGGTATCAGTAGGTTTGGTCTTCACGTTCCGCGGCAACGGCTTGATCGCGGTCGCATCGATTTGCGGCAATGCGATGTGGCCCACCATCACTGCGCCCACTCCCGCATTCACCGCCGCCTGAAACGGAACAAACTCGACGGAGTTGAGCCGCTCTCGTCCGACGTTGATCTCCGGTAGCCCACGGTGTGAATCGACAGCAGTGTCGCCGTGACCAGGAAAATGCTTAGCGGTAGCAATCACGCCCGCCGCCTGCGCGCCTTCGGTGAAAGCGGCGCCGAAACGGGCAACGTCGGCCGGAAGCTCGCCGTACGAGCGCACGTTGATTACAGGGTTAGCAGCGTTGTTGTTGACGTCAACGACAGGCGCGAAGATCTGTTGCACTCCGAGCGCGCGGGCTTCGCGGCCGGTAATCTCACCCTGCCGCCGCGCGTATTCAGGATTTCCCGTCGCCGCGACAGCCATGTTCCAGGGAAAGTTGATCGTATCGTCAAACCGCATCCCCGCTCCGGCTTCCAGATCCGCGGAA
>DASZDV010000188.1:0-3845 GCA_035941575.1 Pyrinomonadaceae bacterium | reverse complement strand
CGTCGATGTTCATGCGCCACAGATTCCTCTTGCCGTCGCGCCAAACGGTGAACACGATGTATTTACCATCGGAAGAAACTACCGGCGTAAAGTTTGCGGCGCCGTTGGGCGTCAATTGTTTCCGATCGCCACCCTCCGGCTTTGTAATCCAGATGTTCGCATTGCCGCCTTCATTTGAGACGAAGACGATGTCACCGTCTGGCGTCCACGCGACGTTATTCCCGTTCGACGCATAGAAACTGACGTTTCCTGTCGGCAGCCGAGACGCCTTTGGCGCGTCGCCATCCGGCACGACCCAGAGATTCACCAATCCTTGTGCCTGAACTGTCGTGAATTTCTTTCCATCCTGCGTCAGCCCGATCGCGCGATACGTGCTCAGGTCGTTTGTGACACGTCGCGTTGTGCCCTCCGGATAATTGATTAACCACAGTTGCGCAGCCGCGGGACTATCTCCCGCGACGACCAGCAGTCCGGTCATGTCAGGCAACCACTCAACGCGGGCCGCAAACGGCCACGGCTGTTGCGCTAAGTTCTGTTCTTTACCATCGCCGACTGAGTAACCCATAACTCTGCTGCCGCCGCCAATCGCGGTGATAGCGGCTGCGACTATTTTGCCGTCCGGCGACCACGATGGACCATTGAAAAAGATTGGCGCGAATCGCTCAGGAAAGTTCTTCGTGGCGAGTTCGCGTTCGTTAGTGCCGTCAGCGTTAGCGATGACCAGTGCGCTTCGTCCCGTAGTTGGATAGTTACCGCGCACAAAGACGAACTGTTTGCCGTCAGGTGAAAAACTGACTGGTCCATCGATCTTTTCCAGAAGCTTAACCGGAGTTCCGCCGAGAGTCGGAATGCGGTAGAGCGTTCCGGCGTCGAGGTTTGCTTTGAGCGCGTAGTAGATGTCGTTACCGTCTGGAGAGAACGTAAGCCCGAAGTAGCCCACTGGCGCCGGCCGCACAATCAGCTTGTCGTTTGCCGTGCTTACCTGTCGAATCCAGAGACTCTGAGAACTGCGTTCGCTTAACACGTAAATGATGTACTTACCATCGGGCGAGATGGTGGCATCGATTGCGTTACCGGAGTTGGTCAGTCTCGAAAGATTGATGTCCCAGAAATGGGCGACGCGCTCTTCGCGATTCAGAAGCTTGTAAATACCAAAACCACTGGCCGCGATAACGAGCGCAATCAGAACCAAAGCGAGTGCCGCTCCGACCTTGTGCCGCTGGATCTCCATGCTGAGAGATTCAGTGATTGTACTGATGCCGCTGCGTTCGACCGTGGGCCGTGGTTCTGTAAAAACTGTAGTTGGCTGACCAGCACCGCCGGCGTGCGTTGGAGCAACAGAGGTGTCGCCTGCGCGAAGGACGTTGTTTTGAAAGTCCAATTCCTGCTTCAGCGCTTTCAGATCGAGCCAGAGGTCCTTGACGACTTGATAACGTTCTTCGCGATCTTTCTTCAGGCACTTCGTGACGATGCGCGTGAGCTCGGCGGGAATGCCCTGAATCACGCGTGAAAGCGGCTGCGGCTCGGTCTTGAGAATTGCGGCAAGCGTGTCGCTTGGCGTGTCGCCTTCAAAGGGTTTGCGGCGAGCAAGCATTTCGTAAATTACAGCGCCAAGACTGAAGATGTCCGAACGATTGTCAACGCTGAGACCACGCGCCTGTTCGGGCGACATGTAACCGGCGGTGCCGATGACGATTCCTGAGCCGGTACGAACCTGAATCGTCGGTGCTTCCGCTGCGACGGCAGGCGACGCCTGTTCGCTGAGTTTCGCGAGACCAAAGTCGAGTACCTTCACGTAACCATCCGGCCGCAGCATGATATTTTCAGGCTTTATGTCGCGATGAATGATGCCGGCTTTGTGTGCGGCGGAAAGCGCATCGGCGACCTGGATCGCAACGTCAACGGCTTCAGACAATTTCAACGGTGACCGGTTCATTCGCATGCGCAGTGTTTCGCCTTCAACAAACTCAGTGGCGATGATGTGCGACGATGCGGCTTCGCGGATTTCGTAAATCGTGATGATGTTCGGATGGTTCAGTGCCGATGCGGCGCGTGCTTCCTGTTCAAAACGTCGCAGACGATCGCCGTCTTTAGTAAACGAAGAAGGCAGCAGTTTAAGAGCGACCTTCCGGCCGAGGCGTTTGTCCTCAGCGAGGTAAACTTCGCCCATGCCCCCGCGGCTGATGAACGAGAGAACCTCGTAAGAACCGACAGTGTCACCCGGCTTCATTTCGGCTTTGGTGTCAGCGAGCAACCCTGCTGCGGCCTGAAGCGCGGGCTCGTCGATGAAACCGCCGCTCTTTTCGTGCGATGCAATCAGCGATTCAACCTCACTGCGCAGTTCATCGTCACCCGAGCATGCCTGCGAAATAAACAGACCGCGCTCTTCAGGGCGGTAATTAATCGCGGAGTTGAAGATCTCCTTAACTCGCTGCCATCGTTCCGGATTCATAAACCATCTGCTTCTGTATGGCTCTAGTCTAGTTCGGCCATCCAAAGATTACCTGTAGTTTCGGCGTATTCGTAAACGATGTGATTACGTGACCATGACGGATAACGTACGAAGGAGTTCAGCTTTGAGTAATTTGTCAGTCGCTTCTCGACCCTGGTGCTGATCGAAATCGAGTAGATGTTCCACACGCCATCGCGTTGGCCCGCGAAAACGATCTTGTCGCCGTCGGGAGAAAAACTGTGGGGCCAGCTCTTACCCTTTTCTGCGGTCAACTGTTTTGGCTGTCCACCGTCACTCGAGATCAGCATCAGATGATCGTCCTCGCCGCGTCTCATTTCATACGCGATAAACCTGCCGTCGGGTGACCAGCAGGGAAAGCCGGTTGTCTCGTTGTCGAAAGTCAATTGCCTGCGCTTTCCATCCGCCACGCTCGCCAGCCAAATATTCATAATTCCATTTTGAATGAAGTTGTACGCGACCTGCTTACCGTCACGTGATACAAGCGCGAACTGCACGCCGTCGCCGAGATCCAAAAACGGCTCCTGCTTGCCAGTGGAAATTGAGACGGTCCAAAGCATCATATGCTTGCCGCCATGCTCGGAAAGAAAAGCAAGTTTGTCTCCTCCGGGCAACCAGCTAACTTGCGAGTCAACGCCAGGGTTGTTTGTAAGCTGCGTGAGGTTCTTGCCGTCAGCTTCCGCAACCCACACGTCAACGCTCGTAGAAGGTCGCCATCTGTTGAGAGCGATCTTGCTACCGTCCGGAGAGAACCGTGGCAGACTGTTTCGTGAACTTGTATCAGCCGCGAAAGTCGATGGTGGACCAGCCACATCGCCGTCCGGCAACAGCGAAACGGTCCAGAGATTACTCACCGTTCTTTCGACGCCGTAAAGTATTTTCTTTCCATCCTGCGATATTGCCGGAGCGCCAAACGCTGTTCCAGATCCCGCTCGCATTACGAGTGTGGGTTCGCCGATCGGTTCCCCTGACGGAGAAATGCGAAGCTTTGTAAGCTCTGACTCAACTCGATCGCCAGCCATGAAATAGAGATCACCAGCGTCACCAGCATAGATGGGCTGCCTGCCGTTGCTGATCTTCTTAGGCTCTGTGCCATCCGCAGCCATGGACCAGACGCTGTTGGAAATGTAGTCAGAAACTTCAAACGCGATTCGCTTGCCGTCTGGTGACCACGAGGGAAAGCTGTGTCCTCCCGTCGGATTGGCCGATTGGCTGATCTGTTTTGCGGTTCCACCTTGCGATGGAATGCTCCAAATGGTCGAGGGGGGCATCGCGCGGGAGTTAAAGACTTCCCCTGGAGTTGCGGATCGAAATGCGATGTACGAACCGTCCGGTGACCATGCGGGTCTGGCGCCAAAGTCGGTGAGTTGTCGCG
>DASZDV010000187.1:0-25810 GCA_035941575.1 Pyrinomonadaceae bacterium | reverse complement strand
TGGGTGGAGTTTGTAGCCTGTGGTTGACAACTGCGGGTGGTCCATCGAGCAAGTGAGGAGTCGATCTAAGCTTTTTTGTTTGGTTTTATTAGTGGTTACCGCTTGTCGCCCGAAGTTTACAAGAGCGGGGCCTTGTGTGGCGATCGTGGCTAAAACCACAGACGACACGGATTTACGCGCGATACTGCATGCCGGGTTCGGTATCTTCCTGAAGGAAGTCGCTGATGTCGATCGCGAGGCGCTTGAGTTTTTTGTAGAGGGTTTGTCTCGAACCAAGGCCCAACGCTTCGCTCGCACGTGCCACGTTACAGTCGTGCCGCTTCAGGGTTTCGGTGATGACTCTGCGCTCATAATCGTCGAGCAGATCATCAAGCCGTTCTGCCTGCCCCTGTGCGGCGCCTGCCGGGCATATGCGTGGACTGATGTTCTCAGGACGAATATAGCCGTCGTCCTCCGCATAAAGGACCAGCCGTTCGATCTCGGCGCCCAGTTCGCGAATATTGCCGGGCCATGAGTAAGCCTCGAGAATCCGGATCGCGTCGGAAGTAATTCCAGAAATGTGCCGCTCGTTCTTCCGCGCGTAGTGGCTGACGAAATGTGAGATCAACGTCGAGATGTCTTCAGGACGCTCGCGCAGCGGCGGCACCTTGAGCGTCAGCGTCGCAATCCGGTAGTAAAGGTCTTCACGAAAGAGCTTCTCGCTGACGAGAGCTTCCAGATCCTTGTGCGTGGCGGCGATGACCCTTACGTTCACCTTTCGCGGCGCGCGATCTCCAAGCGTGTGGATCTCTCCCTCCTGGAGAAATCGCAACAATTTAGGCTGAAGGGACAACGGCAGATCGCCGATCTCGTCGAGAAACAGAGTGCCGTTTTCCGCCGAACGGATTAGACCAGCCTGGTCCGACATCGCGCCGGTGAATGTGCCGCGCCGGTGTCCAAACAACATGCTCTCGATCAGTTCAGCCGGCACTGCCGAGCAGTTGAAAGGAATGAACTCGCTCTCAGATCGTCTGCTAAGACGATGAATCGCTCGCGCGATCAGCTCCTTCCCTGTGCCCGATTCACCGGTGACAAGAATGGTCGAGTTGGAATCCTTGATGCGCTCGACGTCCCGAGCTACTTCCGACATTGCTCGACTGCTGAAGACCATTCCGGGCAGTGCATTGGCCGAAGGCACGGCTGCTTTAGGCGCAGCGCCAACCGGAGTTACTGCCGATTGATGTGAATGGGCCAGATGGGCCACGTCGCTAAGAGCGTTAAGTTCTTTTGCCTGTTCCGCGGTCAACGGGCGAACGCAGCGGCCGTACAACGCCGCGCCTTCGCGGGTGCCCGACGGTAGTGCGAGCAAGAGACAGATCGCCGGATCGCCCTCTTTCGCCGGATCAGGACGGCCCTTGGTCGCGAACAATTCGGAAACCGAGCCTTCAGCGCTGGCGATTTCACTCTCCTCGAGTCCTTCAGCCCACCGCAGCGTCGGTTTACCTGAATCGGGCGTGGCCCAGATCGATAAGCCGTACGTTGGAGCCGTGGCCTCAACCATCAGGCTCATTTTGATCATGACCTCGTAAAGCAGATCGGGACCACCCTTTGCGGCGTCGCAAACGGCTCGGACTATGGAACTGATTGGTAGCTGGACAGATTCCGGGGAGTCAGGCATCAACAACTTTCCTTGACTGAATCATTTGTGTGAGGGGAGTAGCTGCGGGACAAGAAACCGCACTTGTGAGTCTAGTTACGGAAGGCCAATACTGTCAACAAGTTTTAACGCCCCTGGTCTCCGCCCTTAAAACTCCGATTTCCGTTCGCCAAGCGTTCGCCAAAATCCGCCGTTAAGCGCTCTTAGTTCAAGTAGATGTTGAACTTACGTGGTTCAAGCGTTGAGGAGAAAAATCTTTACACCTTTTAAGCGCCGATGCTACATTCCGCCCATGCCGCCGCTAAGTCCTTGAGCGGCAAGAAATTGACAACCCGCGAAGTACATTTAGTTGGGGCTGATGAACCCGGTGCACCAACTATCTTGTGGAGTAACTCTCTTTTTTGATTAAGCAGTCTCTTAAGTTTTTACGGGCATGACCATTCACTTTGGCACATCCGGATGGCGAGCCGTCATCGCCGACGAATTCACTTTCGCCGCGGTCGGCAGAGTAGCTGAGGCGATCTGCTCCCAGTTCGCCAGCGAAACGGCCCGGCCGGTCGTGATCGCGCACGATACGCGATTCCTGGGTGAACAGTTTGCCGCGGAGTGCGCCCAGATCGTTGTGCAGCAAGGATTTGAAGTTCTCCTTTGTAACGGACCGACGCCGACGCCGACAGTATCACATGCCATTCGCTCGCGGGGCGCGGTCTGCGGAATCAACTTCACGGCGTCGCACAATCCGCCCGAGTACAACGGAATGAAGCTCTCCACGGCTGACGGCGCGCCGGCGCTGCCCGACGTGACGAGCAAGATTGAGCAATTGTTGAGAAATCCCGTTGAAAATCGGCCCCGAAGCACAGGACGCAACGTTCCGAGCAGTTTTGATCCATGTGACGAATACCTGTCGGATCTCGAAAAGAAGGTCCGGTTCGATCTGATTAATGCCGCAGGTGGAAGTTATGCATACGACCCGCTCTGGGGAACGGGACGTGGTTATCTCGACAAACTGTTGCGCCATCACGGGTTGAAAGTCACGACGATTCACGACTGGCGCGACGTTCTATTTGGCGGCCGGGCGCCTGAACCGGAAGCGAGCCAACTGAACGAACTGAAGGATCTGGTCCTGGCAGACGGTTGTGTTTTGGGGTTGGCGACCGATGGCGACGGCGATCGGTTCGGAGTCATCGATGCGAACGGCCAGTTCATAACACCGAATCAGCTTATCGCCATCCTCTTTGATTATCTTGCGGAATCGCGAGGCTGGCAGGGAGGCGTGGCCCGCTCCGTTGCCACTTCGCATCTCGTTGATCGCGTCGCGAAGTCTCGCGGCTTACCTGTTTACGAGACGCCGGTAGGTTTCAAATACATCGGAGAATTGATCAATGAGGACAAGATTATCCTCGGCGGCGAAGAGTCGGCCGGGTTATCGATCAAAGGTCACTATCCGGAGAAAGATGGCCTCCTGGCGTGTCTCCTTGCAGCGGAGACGGTGGCGGCGCGCAGTGCGTCCTTAACCGATCAACTGGAACAGCTTTTCGCGAAGACCGGACGGCTCGAGTCCGGGCGAACCGGAGTAAAACTCACGCCTGAGCTGATGCCGGTGCTGAAAGAAAAACTGAAAGAAGAACCCACTTCCATTGGTGGGCGAAAAGTGAAATCCATTAACAGAATTGACGGTCTAAAGATCATTTTTGAGGACGATTCGTGGCTGTTGGTGCGTCCTTCGGGAACCGAACCCCTAGTACGTATTTACGCGGAGTCAGAATCGGCAAGGGACATGGAGGTGCTACTTGAGCAAGGTCGCAAATACTTACTGGGTTGACGAACGCATCAGATCGCAGCGTGTGTTGCCGCGTCATGCGAATTCTTCTCTGGCTTCAATGCAGCAGATCTCGATGGAGATCATTGGCAGCCGCACGGAGGTGCGGCGCCGCGGAGGAATAATTCCTTCGTGGGTGGTTTTTGGAATGATTCTATTGGCCACCTTCGCCGTTTGCGTGACGGTGAACATGCGGACGCGCGCTAAATTTCAGGTTGCCGAACAACAGTTTTCAGTGATGCAAAGCGATGTGGAGACGCTTCGCAGCGTCAACCAGTCGTTGAAAGCGGAAGTCGAACGACTACGCACAGATCCACGGGCCATCGAGTCGGCCGCACGCGCGCGCCTGAACATGGTTCGCAGTAACGAATACGTAGTTCCAGTTGACTGACCAAAAAATGAAGGTCTGTTTACAACTAAGGAGAACGATATCCATGCCTGCCAAAGCCTGCCCGTAGATTTCCCCAGCTCGATATCCACGCAACCGGGTTCCCTTCCGAGTTGGCGCGGCTGTGACTGCCATCGCAGCCGCGCTCCCCTCTTAAAAAGCAACACAGCTCCTACTCAGCTTTGCGCCTTTGCGTGAAAATTACTAATATCGCTGTGCCAGAAGAACTCTACAGTGTGAGAGGTGTAATGCCCGAAACGAAGGAAAGCTCCTCACCGGTTGAATTAGAAAAGGACCGTTGGGAGCAACAGACGCTCGAGCCTGCGCTAATTAAGCATCCCGAACGGAAGAAGAGTTTTCAGACCGTTTCCCTCGCGGACGTCGATCGTCTCTACACACCTGGCGACGTTGAAGATCTCGATTTCAACCGCGACATCTCCTTTCCCGGCGAGTTTCCTTACACACGCGGCATTCATCCGACTGGTTATCGGGGAAAGCTCTGGACCATGCGGCAGTTCGCCGGCTTCAGCACGCCTGAAGAGACGAACGCGCGTTTCAAATATCTTCTCGAACAGGGACAAACCGGACTTTCAGTCGCTTACGATCTACCGACTCTGATGGGTTACGACGCTGATTCGCCTTTGTCCGAAGGCGAGGTCGGCAAGTGCGGCGTTGCGGTTTCGTCACTAGCGGACATGGAAGTGTTGTTCGACGGAATTCCACTCGAGAAGGTTACCGTTTCACAAACGATCAATGCGCCAGCCTCAGTGCTGCTGGCGATGTACCTCGTCGTAGCTGAGAAGCAAGGAGCCAGTTGGGACAAGATTTCCGGCACTCTTCAGAACGACATTCTGAAGGAGTACATCGCTCAGAAAGAGTGGATCTATCCGATCAAACCGGCGATGAAGCTGGTGATCGACACGTTCGCATTCTGCACGGATCGAGTGCCGCGTTATAACCCGATCTCAGTTAGCGGCTACCACATTCGCGAAGCAGGGGCCACGGCTGCTCAGGAACTCGCGTTTACTCTTCGCGACGGTATCGACTACGTCGCGTGGGGCGTTGACGCCGGGCTGGATATCGACCGTTTTGTGCCGCGTATGTCGTTCTTCTTCAACGCGCACAACGATTTCTTCGAAGAGATTGCAAAGTACCGCGCAGCTCGCCGCATCTGGGCTCGCGAAATGAAGCGACGCTTCGGCACCGACCATCCGCGCACGTTGCAAATGCGTTTTCACACCCAGACTGCAGGTGTGTCACTTACGGTCCAACAACCACTCAACAACATCGTTCGCGTTGCAATACAAGCATTAGCCGGCGTGCTCGGGGGCACTCAGAGTCTGCACACGGATGCCTACGACGAAGCGCTCGCACTTCCCACGGATCGCGCAGCTCTGATCGCATTGCGCACACAACAGATCATCGCGGAAGAGACCGGAGTCGCGAACACGGTGGATCCGCTGGGTGGTTCGTACTATCTGGAAGCGCTGACCGAGAAGATGGAGCAGGAAGCGCTCGACTACTTCCGCAAAATCGACGGAATGGGCGGCATGGTCGCAGCAATCGAAAGAGGTTTTCCGCAACGCGAGATTCAAGACTCCGCTTACCAGTACCAGAAAGCGGTTGAACGAGGCGATCAAGTGATTGTTGGCGTCAATAAGTTTGCGATGACGGATGAACCTGCCGAAGTGCCAATTCTCGTAATCGACGAATCGGTTCGCGCGCATCAGGTCGAACGGCTCGAACAAACGCGCACGCGACGCGATGCAGGCGCGGTAGCGAACGCTCTCGACAAACTCAAGCTTGCTGCTTCCAGAAACGAGAACACGATGCCGGCAACGATCGATGCCGTCCGTGCCTACGCAACGCTCGGTGAGATCTGTTCCGCACTGCGCGACGTTTACGGCATCTACGAAGAACCCGCCTTCTAAATATGTCCACGCGAAAGATTCGTGTTCTGGTAGCCAAGCCCGGTCTCGACGGTCACGATCGCGGCGCGAAAGTTATCGCGCGGGCGTTACGGGACGCAGGTATGGAAGTCATCTACACAGGTTTGCGCCAAACACCCGAAATGATCGCGGCTGCGGCACTTCAGGAAGACGTTGACGCAGTGGGCGTATCAATCCTCAGCGGCGCACACAATACACTCTGCCCGCGCATTGTTCAGTTGCTGCGTGAAAAAGGCATGGACAACTGCCTGGTCCTGGTTGGCGGGATCGTTCCTCAGGAGGACGTGCCGAAACTCAAACAACAAGGCGTCGCTGAGATATTTCTGCCCGGCACGTCCACTGAAGACATCGTGAAGTTTCTGCGCGACAACGTAAAACCGCGCGAATAGAACCTCCCTAGAAAGTAAATCTGATACCGAATTCCGCGGACAAACTGTGCGGCACTGTTACGCCGCTGGGAGTAATGAAGTTGCTTGGTGTCGCGAAGTTTGCCTGTCGAATGTCGGTAACAAAGTTATTTCCGAAGTTAGCGCGGTTCGTCAGGTCGAAAACCTGGAAAATCGCCTGAAGATTGGCGCGCTCACGAATCTTGAAGTTCTTCGTTACGCGTGCATCCAACTGGAAGAACGGTTGGCCTCTCAGATTGTCGAAGGACGCGTGAGTGCATTGTCCTGACCGTAAACAGTTTCTGTATTTCACCCGGTTCGCATTTGAAGCGCCAGGATCTCCGAATGCCGTCAGCGTCGCTCTCAGATCGTTTGGATTGTCCTTGAAGACAACTACGTGAGAAGTTCCGCGTCCACCACCTACTCCCAGCGTATCAACCGCGCCGCCATAACCGGCTGTGTACGGACGCGCTGATTCCCATTGCATAATCGGCGCCACCTGAAATCCGCCGGGTAGATTCACGACACTGCCCATCGAGAAGCGATGACGTGAGTCGTTTGGCGTTGGCCCAAGTTCAAACGGCGCGAATAAATTGAACGGGTCCCACGCACGATTTCTAAACGCCGCAGAGTTACCGTTGTAAGCCAGTGCTCGTGAGAGCGTGTAAGTGGCGTTCACGGTAAAACTGTCGTGCAAGCGCCGGCGGTAGGAAATATTCATACCGTCATAGCGTGAACGGCCGGATGATTGTTCCAGGTCGATTCGCCCGAGTATCGGCTGGTGAGCTGCCGCTAACGCAGCGGTTAACGGCCGCGAAGTAATCTCAGCGCCCGACGAATCTAAAAACATCGCACGGGTCGGATTGATATTGACCGTCTTCGACTCATGCAAGCCAAGGATATGCGTGTATTCAAATTCCAATACTGAGTAGGAATTGAGTTGCCACGTATAGCCGGCGTTCCATTGCTGCGTAAGTGGATTCTGATAATCGGGATCCATAATGCGTCCCGTGGAGTTGTCGGGTAACTGGGTAGGCGGTGGTGGGATGGTTGGGAGCGGATCAATTCCGAAACGCCAATCCGATAGTTTAATCCCAGTGCCTGGCACGATATCGCCGCTGGCTATGCTGAAGACACTCACGAAGATCGTTGGGTTGATCTGCTGGATCATAAACAGAGGGATATTCAAGAACGTCTGGCCGTAATAGAGACCATAACCGCCTCGCAGAACGTGTCTTCCTGATGAAGTGATGTCCCACGCAAAACCGACACGTGGGCTAAAGTCGCGGCTATCATCCTTCGGCAACGACGCGGCCGCGGGATGGTTAATCGCTTTCAGAGCGAGATACGTCCTGCTCTTTTCTTGCGCCTTTGTGCCAATGAGGTTGAAGTCCTTGTCCCAGCGCAACCCGAGGTTGAAGGTAAGGTTTCTTCGTGCTTTCCAATCATCCTGGACATACAGGCCGAGCATTTTGGCGCCACCGGGTAAGTCGAAATATGGATTGCCCGCCGTCGCCGTCATTCCACCGACCAATCCGGGAGTGGAAAAGCTTTGCGGCAATTTCACGATCGCGCTAGGCAGGGAGACGAAGTCAATCTCCAACGTGGGATTGAACTCGAAAAAGCCTCCAAGCTTTGGCTCCCACAGGTAATCAACACCGGTTCTGAAGGTATGGTTTCCTCTGTTAATTGAGAGGTCATCTTTGAACTGGTATTTGATTTGGTACGACTCCTGAGGCACGTTGACGTTGGTGCCAAAGCCAATACCTGTCGGGAAGGTGAATGTAGTGGTCTTTTGCTCACTATCGATGAGGTTATGCCAGTACTGATAGCCAATCGTCAGCGCATTAACGGTACTGCTGCTGAAGGCTGAATTCAGTGAAAGGCTGCCGAGTATCAGGCGGTTCGTCGTGAAATTGCCCTGAGTAAGATCAACACGCTGAGTCGCTTGATCGTTTAGTCCAATGTTGGATTGATCGTTGTACGACAGGAACATGTTGTGTTTCGAGTTGAACGTGTGATCGATGCGGGCGTTGATGCGCCAATCTTTATAAGGGGTCGGAAGCACTGTTGCCGGCCGAGCTCCCAGCGACTGCACCAACAGCAGTTCGTTGAATGCATCGGAGGCAACAGGAATCGAAGTAGCTTCATTCTGACGCTCGAGCGCGAAGAAAAAGAAAGTGTTGTCGCCTGTCCGGTAGTGGGTTGGTCCACCTTCTCCAAAACGCGGAAGATGCAACGGTCCACTAATCGAGCCTCCCCACTGTTTTCTGTTAAAGGGTGGCTTCGACTCGATTGACTGATCCGCCGGTGAGACTTCGGCGGCATTCAGTTTTTTATCTCGTAGGAAGTAGAAAACAGCCCCGTGGTAATCACTGCCGCCAGATTTCGTCACCACGTTGACCGCCGCGCCTTCACTTCGTCCATTCACCGCTGAAAAACGTGCCGTGCTAATCACGAACTCCTGGATCGCCTCGAGCGGAAACTGCATCACGGGCCCACCCACGGTATTGTCCTTGTTATCAATGCCGTTAACAGTCACGTTCACGTTGCGACCACTCGAACCGTTAATGCCGAACACAGAGATTCGACGTTTGGTTGGATCGTAAGAATCGACCGGCTTTGCTCCGGGCGCCAGGTAAGCAAGGTTCCCCAGATCACGACCGTTGAGAGGCAGATCCTGAACCTCACGCGGCGTAATGTTGAGACTGACGTCAGTTTTCTCTCTGCTGACCAGTTCGGCTTCACCCGTGACGAGGACGCTGGCTGTCTGCACGCCGGGTTCCAACGTGAAGTCGAAATTGTTTGTCTTTCCAACGAGAACTTCGGAGTTCTCAACGGTCACTTCACCGAATCCGGTTGCGGTTACCTTGAAGTCATAGCGGCCCGCGGGCAACATGACAACCCTATATTCGCCGTCGTCATTGGTTGTTGCAGTTCGGCCTAGACCAGTGGCTTTATTCGTGATGGTGACAGTTGCATTTCTGATTACAGCTCCGTTTTTGTCTTTGACCGTGCCGCTAATATTCGCGCTGGCCGTGACTTGTGCCGACACATCGCCGGATAGACCGGCGGCAAAGGTCAAGATAAACAGGACTCCCCACACAACCTTTAAAAGGCTCGACGCGTAATGGGTTCTCATTGGAAAGCTCCTTTCGGGGTACAAAGGACGGGACGTGTTGTTTAGGGCTTAAAAGCTAAGAGATGCGCGCCCGTTATGCCCCTAAGTTGAGGAAAAGTCAACGAATTTTTAGGTTTAGGTCGGAGAAAATGGAGGGGAGAGTAGGGCTTGGGGACCTAACTGCGGTTTTTACTGAGAAATCCGGCAACACGTTCCTGGCAATCTCGGGTGAGCCTGGCGATCACATTTACGTCAGCGCCGGTTTCAAGAGCGTCAACGAAAGACAAACCATCGATTTGATAGAGGAGGCGTTTGGTGAGCGCGACTGCCGAGCGGCTTAGTTTTTCAAATTCATTCACGTAGAGCGCTACGTCATCATCAAAGCTCTCATCCGCGTAGACCTTGTTCACCAGGCCAAACTCCTGCGCTTCCTCGGCACTGATCTCCGCTCCTCGGGTAAGAAGTTCAAAAGCGCATTTCTCCGAGACGTTGCGACGCAGAATTGCCATCACCATCGCCGGCACGAAGCCGATCTTTACTTCCGGATAACCGAAACGCGCAGACTGCGCAGCAAGCACTAGATCGCAGGCGGTGGCTAAACCGCACCCGCCCGCTAGAGCGCGGCCTCTCACTGCGGCGACTACGGGAACAGGGATTTGACGGATTAACACGAACAAATCGAGCAGCGTGCGAGCGTCTTCGCTGTTCTCAGCGACTGACGCAGTGGCGATCTGCTGGAGGACCGACAAATCCGCACCTGAACAGAAATCCTTCCCAGCGCCGGTGATCACAACAACTCTAACTCGCTCGTCGACTGAAGCTTCGCGCAGACTGTTCTTAAGGCCGGCGATAATTGCGGGATTCAGCGCGTTTCGTTTTTCCGGACGATTAAGTGTGATGCGTGCGACCGCACCTTCAACTGAATAGAGGACTGGCTGCTCATCAACCATTCAATTCAACTCGAGCCTTCTTGCTTCGTCGTCAGAGACCTCGATCTCCATCCGCAACAGCGCAGTCGAGAACGTTTTTCCCTGCGCATCGGTCATCAGCGATAACGTACCGCCGCCACCAAGACTCTCATGCAACAGGAAATTCAGCGCGCCGAGATTCGGCAATTCGAACCGCTCCACTTCGCCCTTGCAGACGCCATGAAAGTGCTCCTTCACGCGCGCGGCCGTGACCTCACGCACCAAAATCGGATAAGCGTCGTCACGCAACGCAATCAGGCCAACATTCGCAGTGTCGCCCTTATCGCCCGAACGCGCATGGGCCAATTTTGTCAGTTGCACTCTCACGCCTCGAGCACCTCGACAGTCGGATTTATCTCAGTCTTCGGAATTAACGCCGGCCAGTAAGCGACAATCTCCTCCACTTTCGGACGGCCGCCTGCAAAACCCGTTACGGCCGGTGGACCAGTCAGAATCAACGGCGCAATCTCTTTCGTGAATCGCTCGATCGCGCTGCGGTCCTGACCTCGCACGCCGACGCGCAACTGCACCTCGGGAATATCTGCTCGCGGCGGACCAGCCAGTGGTCCATGCGTCGCATTAACGCCGACAAACTCCGCTAACATGTATTCGAAACGCAATCCCAACCGCTCGAGACGCCCACGCAGTATCTTGTCTGCCGCCTGAGCCTTCTCGTATGCATCCGGCCACGCGTAGACTAATGTCCCGACTGCTTTGAACCCCGCCGAATAACTGATCGAGACTTTCAAGAACTCCGTAGCGGGACGTCCTTCAATACCATAAACACGAACACGATCATGCCCCTCGGGTTTCAACCGGACTGTAGTGAAGTCTGCAACACAGTCAGGTGTGATGTACTCTCGGGGATCGCCCATTTCGTAGACCAACTGTTCCTTGATCGATGGAACATTTACCCAGCCACCCGTGCCCTCATGTTTGGTCACCACAAAAGTCCCGTCAGCCGCCGCTTCAACGATCGGAAAACCTACATCGGCGAGGTTAGGAATACTGCGCCACTCATACTGGCAATTCCCACCGGAAGCCTGTGCGCCGCACTCGATGATGTGGCCCGCAATCGTGCCTGCTGCCAGACGATTCCAGTCGTCAGCGGCCCACCCGAACTCGTGAATCATCGGCGCCAAAGTGAGTCCCGTATCGGTCGCCCTGCCGGTGATGACAAACTGCGCTCCCTGATTCAACGCGTCCACGATGGGCGCGGCTCCGAGGTAAGCATTTGCACTCTGGATCGAGTCGCGTACGGTTGAAAGCGGTTCGTCAGTATCCATGTTGCGCAATTCGATCCCGCGGGTAAGCAGATCGTCGAGTCGCGGCATGATGTCGTCGCCAGTGACGATTCCGATCCGTACTTTTCCCGAGAGTCCGAGTTCGCGCGCAACTTCGATCAGCGCGTTTGCACAACCGCGTACATTCACACCGCCTGCATTCGCAGTGACCTTGATGTTGCGCTGGACGCAGGCGGGCAGGATCCGCTTCATCAGCGGGATGTAATCGCGAGCGTAGCCTGCGTTTGGGTCTCGCGCCTTCTGCTTCTGCATGATCGACATCGTGACTTCCGCCAGATAGTCGAGCATCAGGTAATCGATTGGTCCACCTTCAACCTGGCGCACGGGCGCATCAGGAAGATCTCCCCAGAAGCCTTGTCCGGCTGCAATCCGAATTTTTTCTTTCATCCGTGTTATCTGCGTCCAGTAGACACAGATAACACAGATCGCGGGAGAACACTATTGCCCTCGCGGACGAGCTGGACTGGGACTCGGGCTCGGACTCGGAGTCGGATTTGGCGTTGCAGTTGGAGCCGGTTCAGGACTCGGACTACCGCTTGGTGTCGGACTCGGATTTGGGCTCGGACTTGGCTCCGGACTCGGAGTACCGCTTGGAGTCGGACTTGGCGCCGGACTCGGATTTGGGGTTGGACTCGGCCGCGGCGTTGGCTCCGGGCTCGGAGTTTGACTCGGAATCGGAGTTTCCTTTGGCGGTGTTGTTGTCGGACTCGGCATCGTCGCCGGAGCTGATACTTCAGTTCCCGTTGCCGCCGGTGTGCGTTGTCTTGAACGACGACTTCGCGCGACGTTACGCGTCGGAGTAAACGAACACTGCATTGTCGCTCCTGGCGCTGAGGTCAATATCAAACGATTACCTGACTTGCGCGCACGCAACGAAACAATTGCCGGCGGCGTAGCCGGTGCACCGGTAGCCGTAGCTGTCGTTGAGAGCTCTCCGGTCTGAAGTGCGACCGCTGTGTAACCTCCGGTTTTCGAAGCGACTATGCGGCCCGTCTTGCCATCCGCGGTGGTGAATTGATTGCCGGTGATCGTAAGAGTGGTGTCACCGGTTAATCCCAGTGGGTCGCACATGAATGTGCCCGCGTACGTGCCAGAAAGATCAGGTTGCTCTGTCGGCGTCATGCGAGCTGCCGTGGTCTGTGCCGGCATTTGCGCCGGAGTAGTGGGTTGCGCAGGCGTTTCCGTTTGTGCCGGAGTTTCAGTTTGCGCGGGTGCAGTCTGATCGCCGGTTGTCGTGGTCACTTTGCCACGAGGTTTCTTTATTGGCCGTGGCTTGGCTGTTTTGGTCTGCGTCTGTGGCGCAGGTGGGTTGGGTGGATCTTGTGTAGCCAACACTAAGATGTCACCCACGATTAGCGAAAAGGCCAGCGTGGTAAGAACCAACACTGAACGTGCCATTCTCTTGCCCATGGATTTCCTCCCGTGTTCGTGGCGGCGCAGAACATCGCTGGTTCACGCCGGACCTTTGTGAATGTTCAGGGGTTTTTACTTAAAACTCGGAGGGAACAAGGATCTTGTACCACTCGCAGCGGCGGATCTCAACCTTAGTATGGCGGTTAAACGAGGTTTGCAGGTAAAACAAATTGACCGACGTGTGGTCCTGAGTAATTCTCGCTGGTGCGAAGCGAAAGTTCGAGAGCGTCGCGAGTGTATTCGGGCACGATCACGGCATCGACAAATCCGCGCGCTGCGGCGTATTTCGCATCGAGTTCTTGATCGTAAGTCTCGCGTACTTTGTCCATCTCCGCCTTCAGCGCCGCATCGGGAGTTTGGCCGTTCTTCTTTAACTTCTCCAGTTGACTGCCAAATACTGCCTGCACTGCGGAGTCACCTTCCATCACTCCCATCCGTCCGGTGGGCCAACTATAAATGAAGTCAGGATCGAAACCTTGCCCGGCCATCGCGTAGTAGCCGGCGCCTGACGCATGGTTCACAGTCAACACAATCTTGGGCACGAGCGCCGTCGCCATCGCTTCAACGAACTTCGCGCCGGCACGAATGATTCCCGAATGCTCGGCGTCTGATCCAACCATGAAACCGGAAACATCCTGCACGAACAGCAATGGTGTTCGATGACGATTGCATGTCTCGATGAAGTAAGCGACTTTCTCCGCAGACTCTGTGTAAATGATGCCACCGAAGCGTGGAGGCTTGCCGCCGGGCGCTCGCACCATGCCGCGGTGATTCGCGATCACGCCAACCTGTATGCCACGAATACGCGCGTGACCTGTGATCATTTCCTTCGCGTAGTCAGCTTGGAACTCGTCGAGACGACCGTCGTCGAGCAAGCACTCGAGTAACTTTCTTGCGTCGTACGGTTGGCGATGATCTTCGGGAATGATTTCGTAAAGTTCGTCTGCAGGCCGGAGCGCCTTATTCGATGGTCCAGGGGCGACAGCGCAGTTTGGTTTTGGGAGTTCGGAAATAAACTCACGAATCTTGTCGATGCAGGTCTGATCATCCGGTACGCGATAATGGGCGACGCCTGAGAGCTCGTTGTGCGTGCGCGCACCGCCGAGCGTCTCGTTGTCGATCGTCTGGCCGGTGGCGCCTTTAACGAGGTTTGCGCCGCCCAGCCCCATGAACGACGTGTTCTCGACCATGATGATGATGTCGGACAGCGCTGGCAGATAAGCGCCGCCTGCGATGCATGGTCCCATCACTGCTGAGATCTGCGGAACTTTCAGATAGTGCCGCATGATCGAGTTGTAGTAGAAGATGCGCGACGCGCCGTACTGGCCCGGGAACACGCCACCCTGATACGGCAGGTTGACTCCGGCGGAATCGACCAGGTAGATGATTGGCACGCGCGAACGCATCGCGATCTCCTGCGCTCGCAGAATCTTCTTGATCGTTTCAGGCCACCACGAACCCGCTTTCACTGTCGCGTCGTTCGCAACTACGACGACTTCCCTGCCCTCAACACGTCCAACGACAGTCACAACACCGGCGGCCGGCGCCCCACCGTCATATTGATCGTAGGCGACAAGTAATCCGATCTCCTGCACGTACGAGTCTTTATCAAGGAGCTTTTCGATTCGTTCGCGCGCTGTTAGCTTGCCCTGTTGATGCTGGCGATCGATCTTATCGGGACCACCGCCAAGCCGCAGGCGGGCTTCGAGTCTCTGGAGTTCATCAGTAAGTTCGCGTAGACGCGTGGGCGTTTGTTGAGTGGCGTCAGACTTTTTCATGTTTTCGGCGTTAATCCTGATGCCAGATCCGGTTAAGTAAGGCCGTTGTGTTGGTCTTTCCTGGTATTCCCTCGAGGATCAGCACTCGCGAACCACGCAACTCTACCACGCCGCGGCCGTCGGCAGACTTCCACTCATGACGTTCGCCGCGTTCAGTCGTCGAAGCGACTTCGCCGGTCTTCGCATCGGGATAGCGGATCCACGTTCGCTTTAAGTAAGCGTCAAAGAATTCGCGCGCATCAACGGCAGTGTCCCAGGCCGTGAACTGCGCTACGAAGACGTCTGCCGGATTCGCTCCCTCATACAATGCGAACTGGTCCCCGCCCCAACCCGCAGCGGCTCTTTTCGACTCGCCTGCGCTATCGAGAAACTCGTCAAGAATTAAATAACAGCCCCACTCGCCGTTGACGTCGCTATCAAGCCGTTTCCAGGTTGGGCCAAGCAACGGTTTCAGATCCGGCAAAACGACCTTTAATGGAGCTTCGTACGCGAAATACTTTTCCGGATGCATGATCTGCTCGCTGGATTGTGGCAACTTCGTGAAGGCCTTCGAAACCATGTCCCAGCCGCCGCGGCGGTAGACCTGTGTGGCCCAGGTGGATCCTGCTTCGTAAGGAAACAGTAACGACTCGCGCAGCGCGCGTGGCGCTCGCTTGAACTGTTCGGAAGCAGTCTCCTGTGTTCCCAAACTGCGAATAAAAGCGAGGGCAACGAGCGGATGCTTCGCCATGTAAAGCGTCATCGCGAGCGTCGCGTCGCCTTCGATTAAGGCGTGGGCTGCGAGCTCGGCATCTGAGTCGCCCTTGGGCCACTTTTCAAAACGCTTCAGATTAAAGTGCTGGTCCTGCAAGGCGTGCGTGAGTTCGTGGGCCATCACAGGCTTCTGGCCTTCCAACTCGATCCAATCTGCAAGATAGAATTGCTGGACCTTTGGATCGTAGTAGCCGGCAACCTGTTCTGTAAGTAATTTAATAAGAAAAGGGCGGTACGCGAAGTCGCTGGGCGCCAGGCCGAACACGCGGAGGAGTACTTCAGTCGCGTGCATCTCGGCAGGCGTGGTGTCGCTGTCCAGGTTTTTGATGATCATCCGTTCAATCTCTGAACGCGACTGGGCGCCGCTTTTGACAGCCCGCAGAATCGAGAGTTCGCGTATTTCGCTGGTCTCTTTCAGCACGGCGTCGGTGGTTGAAATGATTGCGGCGTTTCGGGCCGTACCGGTCGCGCCGGTCTGGGCCTGGCTTCGCGTGGGCAGGTTGCCGATACATAGACAGACCAGGATCAATAGGGCCAGCCCGAGATTAATTTGCTTTGACATATTGTTGGTTCACTCTTATAGTCCGCTAAACGTTCACAGCTTGATGCGACTTGAGACTCATTCCTTCGGGCACTCGAAAGAGTTGAAGGTTTCGTTCAGATGACAAGCCCCGCTCCTGATGATGCATTCGGCGTTTGGCACGAGACGATGTTGCGTGTCCGGTATGCCGAAACGGACAAGATGGGCATCGTTTATTATGCCAACTATCTGGTCTGGTTCGAAATAGGCCGAACGGATTATTGTCGCGCACGTGGTTTTTCTTATCGCGACATGGAGGAGAGCGAGGATGCGTTTCTGGTCGTCGCCGAGTCCTATTGCCGCTACAAAGCGCCCGCCTATTACGACGATGAACTAATAATTCGTACTCACATTACGGAATTACGTAAACGTTCACTTCGCTTTGGCTACGAAATCGTTCGAGCAGCTACGGGACAGGTCGTCGCTGAAGGGGAGACCGGACATGTTGTCACTGATTCAAACGGCCGCGTACGCTCTTTTCCCGAAGGATATGCACAACGATTACTGTCGCCACCAATAGTAAAACCTCATGCTGTCTCCGGCGCCGTGCCAACCGAGACAGCGCCGGAATAGGTCCTATTGGACTAATAGGTCTTATCGGACCTATTGATTCTATTCTCCCGCCACAATTAGTCGCGCGACGGTGTTTCAAAAGTAGCGCAAGGTCTCCCAGCAATTCTTTGTAACTTTTTTCTGGTTTGGTCGTTTTAACTTCAGGACCGTCGCCCGGGTCTCGAAGATAAAAAGCCTCGTCGCTACTTGCGATAGCAACGAGGCCCTGATGACAACACAAGTTCGTTTGCCTTGCGGCGCACAAAGATGCATCGTCGGCAGCGGCATCTTACACGCACATGGTAACGGGCTTCAACCTCGGGAGGGTTTACCATGCGCCGTCTTGCGTTTTTCTTTGCCATCCTCACCGTCGTCATACCTACGTTCGCTTCCGTCCAGGCACAAACACCCGAAGCCGCGATTAATCACTTTAAGAACGCACTGAAGAAGACCGGAAACGGCGATCTCGACGGCGCGATCGAAGAATACAGCCGCGCGATCAGACTCAGTTCCCGGCTTACCGGCTCAAAAGAATCACGCAATACCGGAAACTCCTTCTCCGATTCAGAGGCCGCAAACGACGACATCAAAGTCATCGATCCGTTCACCGCGAACGCCTATAACAACCGTGGCTTTGCACGTTACCGGAAGGCGGATTATCTCGGCGCCATCGAAGATTTCAATGAGGCTCTGCGAATCAGACCTTCTTTGGTTGTCGCTTACTTGAACCGGGCAGCAGCGCTGCGGTCCACAGGGGACAGCGAGAGTGCGATAAAGGACCTGGATCGCGCTATCTACATCAAGAAGGATTTCTATCAGGCTTACATCAATCGCGGCAGTTTGCACCATGACCTGGGCCACGAAAAAGAAGCTCTTTCAGATCTCAACCGTGCGATCGAGTTGAAAGACGATGTCGCCGAGGCGTTTTACCAGCGCGGTTACGTTTACCTTGCACTCAACAGCCTGGAAGATTCGATCAAAGACTTTGAGCGTGCCATTGAACTAATGCCGACGATGGCATGGGCCTACCACGGTCGCGGGACCGCTCTGATGAAAAAAGGGCGAATGGAGCCGGCGATCGAAGATTTCAATCACGCTATCGAACGGAATCCACAGCTTGTGTGGTCTTATGTTAATCGAGGGCTGGCAAACTTCTATCTTGGCAATGAGGCTGCGGCGCAAACTGATTTTGACAAGTGCTTGAAACTAAGGCCGAGTTTGAAAGCGGAATTGGAGCAGCGGATTAAACTGGCGGCAGAGTTGCGACAGATGAAAAAGTAGCGTTACTGATCGTGCGCCAAGTTTACGCGTTCAATTGTTCGAGCGCGGCCGGTCGCTTCATCAACGTCGATCACCGCGCCACAAATGCGCACTTGCCCACTGGAATGTTCAGCACGGCGTGCAGTTGCGGAAGTAAAACGCGCGATCACGTCCGCTTTGTTCATACCGATCACGCCTGCGTAACTACCCGTCATTCCCAGATCAGTTAAATAAGCAGTGCCCTGCGGCAGGATTCGATCGTCCGCGGTCTGCACATGTGTATGTGTGCCGACAACCGCTGAAACACGCCCGTCAAGATGCCAGCCCATCGCCACCTTCTCTGAGGTTGCCTCAGCATGCATGTCAACAATGCGCACGGTGGTTTTCTGCGGCAACGATTGCAATATCTGATCGACGATACGGAACGGATCGTCCGAAGGCGGCATAAACACGCGGCCCATCAAATTCATAACGGCAACGTGCGCTCCGTTTACCTCGCCAGCCCAAACGCCACTTCCCGGAGTGTTTGGGGGATAGTTCGCGGGGCGAACGAGTCGCGGCTGTTTGCGGATGTAATCGATTGCTTCTTTCTTGTCGAAGATGTGGTTTCCGGAGGTCATCACGTCGATGCCGGAGGAGAAAAGTTCCTCACACAGCGGCGGAGTGACAGAAAAACCGCCGGCCAGGTTTTCGGCGTTCATAACCGCCAGATCAATGTGATGTTGTTCGCGCAGGTCCTGGATGCGTTCGAGCACAGCAATGCGCCCGGGTTTAGCAACGACATCTCCTATCATCAGGACTCGCATAATAAATTTACCTGAAAACAAAAAGACCGCTAATCACGAATAGCGTCATGATTGGCGGCTTTCTTGGCGGGAGGGAGATCCGCATCTGTCGTTCCGAAGCCGTAATTGAACCTGCAATGACAGGTGGGTGACCTCTTAATGACGTAGCCTCTGGCAGTTCTTAACGATGAAGAAATGCACTGGCTAGACGACCTCGGTCTCCCGAATCAACGGCGTTGGCTCAATCATCGTAAATCGGTGACGATCACCGCAGAAGTTTCCCTCCGCCGGGACGGATATTAACACAACGAAGAGAGCTTTGTCCTTTGTGCTTTTGTGCTTTTTTAGGCGTTGTTATGGTTAGCCTAAAGAGAGTTTGCCGGCGCCGCCCTGTTCGTTTTCAACGCTCGTTCTGACCTTTAAAAGGCGGTCAAGCATCTCGGCGCATTCCGCGCTGCGCGCGGCAAGCTGAGCGTCGGCTTGTTCGTGCATATTCTTGAGACGATGCAGTTCGTCGGCGATGTGGAGGGCCGCGAGGATGGCTACCTTAAGAGAGTCGACAGTGAGTGTGCCGGAGGAGATTTCCCGCATACGACCATCGACAAATTCTGCGAGTTGAATGATGTATTCAGTGTCGCCGTCGGAGCGAATGTTGTAGGTTTGGTTATAAATCTCAACGCGGATCGTCGGGCTGCTGGTACTGCCTTCCATAGTGCTTTTATTGATCATGCGGCCAATTCCGGAACTCATCGCAGCTCCTCTGCCATTTCGGGATCGAGAGCAGCGACGGCATCGAGCATTGCTTCAACCTTCATGCGGATGGTCTCGCGTTCAGCGAGCAGCTTCTCAACCTGCACTTCCAGACGCTCTTTTTCGTTCAGCACGTTGCCCATGTCACGATGAATCAGCGCGAGTTCTTTTTCGAGATTCTCTTTTTCCTGGCGCAGCGTTTTGGTGAGTTCGATGGTTCGATAGATCTTATCTTCGAGATGCGAAAACTTTTCGAGGCCTGACAGACCAACCATCAATTTGTCTCCCGAGAGTGTCTGAACTGAAACGCGAACGCGATTATCCGTCTTCAGGCTTGCCAGCGCAAGACTCATTTTGTAATCACGCGCGATTTATTTTAGGGCGTTCTTATTTTCTAACGTTGCTGTGCTGCAAACGTCTCGAGTAATGACGACGTCAAGTGCGCGTGGCGTTCTTCCACTTCGTCGTCGCGCAAGGTACGTTCATCCGAGCGATACTCCAAACGCAGCGTTACGGATCGTTTGGACGACGGAATGTTTCCGCCTTCAAAAGTGCCGACCAGCTTCACGCCGCGAAAGTCGGCGACCTGTTTCTCTTTGACGGCGTTGAGCACGTCGTCCAGAGCAATGGTACGGTTGAGCAACAGAGAGATGTCGCGAACCACTGACGGATAGCGCGGCAATGAAGAGTACTGAACCGTCCTCACTGGCGCATTCAGTAGTGCATCAAGATCGACTTCCAGTACGTAGATCGGATATCGAAACTTGTAATTCGTGGCAACACTTTCAGCAAGACGGCCGATGGTGCCGATTTCTGCTCCATCGCTGAGTTTGATACGGGCGGATTGCCCCACTCGCAAGCGCGGCGTAGTGGTTGGAGTGAAACTGAGCGGATTCAAACTCATCCAATCGACTGCTGTTTCGAGAGCTCCTTTGACGTCGAAGAAATCCAATTCGCGTTCTGCTTGCGCTTTGTTTGCTTCGATCGCGCCGCCTGTTGCAATTACTGCGAGCATAAGCTTTTCCTGCGGCAGTTCGCCAGCTGAATCAGGCGCAAAAACGCGGCCGATTTCAAACAAACGGACATCGCGAATGCCATGGTTGAGATTATGTCGCAGCGAGTCGAGCAGCCCGGGGAGCAGCGTCGCACGCATGAACGCCGCTTCTTCAATGATCGGGTTCTTAAGCTCAGGTTGATCGTCTGTTTGTTTTAAAGTGAAGCTAAAGTTAATGGCTTCATCAAATCCAAACGCATTTAGCGCGCGTCGTAGCAGACGCTGCTTCATTTCACTCGGCTGATACTCACCGGAAGCAGTCGCGGGCGGCAGTTCCGAGCCGATCTTGTCGAAACCAGTGTGGCGCGCTACTTCTTCGACGAGATCCTCTTCCTGTTCGACGTCGACACGCCACGACGGCACAGTGCACGTCAGTCGTTCTTCTTGCTCGGTGACCGCGAACCCGAGGCCAGTCAGGATGCGCACAACATCCGCGCGTTGAACGGATAGCGACGTTAGCTCCAGGACTCGCTGTGGACGTAAGTACACTGTGCGTGAGACAAACGGGGAGGGATAAGTATCGAGCCAATCTTCGGTAGCAACGCCTCCTGCAAGCTCGCAGATCAGTTGTACACAGCGCTCTTGCGCGCGCAGGACTCCTTCGCAGTCCGCGCCGCGTTCAAATCTCCGCGAAGCTTCCGTATCCATTCCGAGCTGCCGCGCAGTGCGTCGCACTGAATTCGGATCGAAGTAGGCGCTTTCAATCAGAACGTCAGTCGTCGCCGTCGAGATTTCCGACTCCTCACCACCCATGATTCCGGCGAGCGCGACTGGACGTTCGGCGTCAGCGATCACGAGCATGTCATTCGTGAGAACACGTTCAACACCATCGAGTGTTTTGAGTTTTTCACCGGCAGCGGCCCGGCGCACCACAATTCTACGACCACCCAGTTTGTGAAAATCGAAGGCGTGCAACGGCTGGCCCAACTCGTGAAGAACGTAGTTGGTGATGTCAGCGACGTTATTGATGGGCCGCTGGCCGATCGTCTCCAAACGTTTTGCCAGCCACTCCGGCGATGGGGCAATCTTCACACCACGAACAAGACGCGCCGCGTAACGCGGACAAAGATCAGCGTCCTTGATCTCAACCGACGCCAGATCAGTAGTCCGACCTTCCGTTTTGAAAGCGCCGATTTGCGGCAGGTTGAGTGGTTTGCGTTCGATTACCGCAACTTCGCGAGCGATTCCGACGTGACTCAGGCAGTCAGGTCTGTTCGACGGCACTTCAACGTCGAGTACCGCGTCAGTGTCATGGTGCTCGACGGCGTCGATCGCCAGGCCGACCATAGTAAGGCGCTCGCGCAGTTCCTGCGGACTGAGTTCAGAAGGGGTTATTTCTTTGAGCCAGTTGTAACTGATGAACATCGAGTAAACCTACTCAAACTGCTCCAAAAACCTCACGTCGTTTTCGAACAACAGTCTTATGTCGTCGAGTTCGTACATCAGCCCACACATCCGGTCGATGCCAAAACCGAAAGCGAAACCGGAATAGACCAGCGGGTCAACGCCAACCGCCCGCAACACGTTTGGATGAACCATTCCGGAACCACCGAGCTCGATCCAGCCAGAGTTTTTGCAGATGCGGCAGCCCGCGCCTTTGCACTTGAAACAACTGAAATCAAACTCGGCGCTCGGTTCTGTAAACGGAAAGTACGAAGGGCGAAAACGAGTCACGATGTCGGCGCCGAACATGCGGCGAAGCATTTCCGTCACTGTTCCCTTCAAATGCGCCATCGTGATGCCGCGATCGACACACAAGCCTTCGACCTGAAAGAACATCGGGTTGTGGGTCGGGTCGGGCGTGTCGCGCCGGAACACGCGGCCGGGCGCGATCATGCGGATCGGCACGCCGCGACGTTGCATCGCGTGAATCTGCACGGTGGATGTTTGTGAACGAAGCGCGAATCCGTCAGTTGTGTAGAACGTGTCGGCTTCGCCGCGCGCCGGATGGTTGTCGGGGATGTTTAGCGCTGTGAAATTGTAGAAGTCAGTCTCAATCTCCCGGCCGTCTTCGATAACATAGCCGAGCGCAACGAAGATGTCCTCGATGCGTTCGCGCACGATCGTGATCGGATGGCGATGGCCGTAGGGCGGACGGCGTCCCGGCAACGTCACATCGATGCTCTCGCGCGCAGTGCGCGCTTCATAGATATGGTTCTTTAGATTCTGCTCAACGGCTTCTGCGAGCGCTACGATCTTATCTTCAATCTCTTGTAACAATTGCCCCAGCACCGGGCGCTCTTCGGGTGCCACACGACCAATGAGCTTCTTTTTCGCCGCCCAGGCGCTCTTCTTCCCGAGACAACTCGTGCGCACTTCCGCCAACTCGCGTTGAAGTCCGATCGTCGTCTCCAGATCGAGATCTCCCACCGCCGCCGGATCACTAAAGCGAACAAAGCGCTCGAATGCTTGTTCGAGCGCTTTGCCTTCTGTCTGAACCTGCTGGATGGGTGCTTGTTCCGTTTGGCTCTCAGTCATTAAGGACAAAGTTCCTATTGATTCTTCTTCACCGCGACCCACTTGCCTTGCAACTGTCCGGCATAATCAAACTCGCCGGACAGCTTTCCATCGATGACTGTTGCACTCATCGCAATGATGCCGTTAGTTCCTTCGAGTTGAAACGACAGCCGTCCGTCTTTCCACGTGCCGGATTTAACGGTCGCTTCGCCGAGTTGCGAACTGCTGTTGCCGGTGACGGTCTCGCCGTCAACTTTCAGCGTTAACAAAAACGGAAACGGCTGGCCGTTCGCGTCCGCCATTCCTTCCCACTCGCCGTTGAGATTGAACGCGGGCGCCGCCGTAGAACTCGGTGCCGCTGCAGTAGAACTCGCCGCTGGTGTTGCCGCAGAACTCGCTGCCGCGGGTGCTGGGGCAGCCGATCCGGCCTTTTTCAATTCGATCGGCGTTTTCTCAGCTCCGACGACCATCTCGCCGACGAGCTTATCCCCCTCCACCTTGCCGTTGAGCTTGGCGTCCTTACCAAATGACAGCGACAGTTTGCCGTCGCCGGCGACAGCACCTTCCGTCAGGTCGTAACTCTTCTCCCCATTGCGCAAACGACCTTCAAACTTCCCGTCTTTGGTTTTCAAGTCCAAAGACACGGGTTGTCCTTTCGCTGTTCCCTCGTACGTTCCGTTGAACTTCTCAACCATCGCCGGTAAGCCGGCTGGGGCAGGAGTGCCCTGCGCCAAAGCAACGGTAGCGCCCAGGAGAAATGTGAGTAGAAGTGTCGTGAATTTCACTGGTCAATCCTTTCGAACTAGGCGGCTTTGTTGCGTTGTTCGTTCTCGAGCGCGCTCTTTGCCTGGGCCGCAACGGTGGCAAACGATTCGGGTTGATGGACCGCGAGATCGGCGAGCACTTTACGATCGAGTTCGATGTTGGCGAGTTTCAACCCGTGCATCAACTGCGAATAGTTCAATCCATTCAGACGAGCGGCAGCGCCGATGCGCACGATCCACAAGCTGCGGAAGTCGCGCTTTTTCAACTTCCTTCCGGTGTAAGCGAAATTCAGACCGCGCTCAACCGACTCCTTTGCCGATCGATACAACTTCGATTTCGTGCCGCGATAACCCTTCGCCAGCTTCAATATCTTCTTGCGTCGTTCGAGACGCTTATTCCCACGTTTTGCCCTGGGCATATGATGAGTCCTCCTTTATGAACTTCAAATAAACTGACCTGTTAGTCGCGACCGTACGGGAGCATCGACATCACGCGTTCGTGATCCGATTTCGAAACCAGCGTATCGATATCCAGATGACGTTTCCGCTTGTTTGTCTTCTTCGTCAATATGTGTCGCGCATGCGAGTGGCCGCGCTTGATTTTTCCCGTTGCGGTCAGCCGCACTCGCTTGGCTGCGCCTTTATGTGTCTTGAGTTTGGGCATAATCGCTTCCTTGTAGTTATTTCCGATTTCCGATTGTCGACTGCCGATTGTTTTTTGCCGATAGCGCAATTGGCAATCGGCAATTGGCAATCGAAGTTAATGGGTGGGACTTGTTTCCTTCCCGCCGCTCTTATGTCTCTTTGGTCCGAGGATGATGAACATCTGGTTCCCTTCCATCTTCGGCCTCGTCTCGACTTCGCCGACGTCCGCCAGATCCTGCTCGAGTTTCTCGAGGATTCGCGCACCTAATTCACGGTGCGTCATCTCGCGTCCGCGAAACCAGATCGTGGCTTTGACTTTGTCGCCGTCCTGCAACCACTCCCGCGCGTGCTTCATGCGGTAGTTGTAATCGTGATCGTCGGTGCCGGGACGAAACTTCACTTCCTTAACCGTGATCGTGACCTGCTTCTTCTTCGCTTCGTTTGCCTTCTTCTTGGCTTCGTACTGGTATTTTCCAAAGTCGATTATTCGGCAAACAGGCGGATCGGCATTGGGCGCGACTTCGACTAAATCCAGTCCCTTGTCGCGGGCTGCACGGATCGCATCTCGCACATCCATGACGCCCATTTGTTCTCCTTCCTCGCCAATCACGCGTACTTCCGGTACGCGAATTCTTTCATTGATACGGACCGGCGGTAGACGCCGATTGTCCGGACGCTGACCACGACCGCGAAAGCCTGTAGCTATTGCTGCACCTCCTGCGCTTGATTGTTAAAAGTTAACGCGCGGGTTTCGACTAACCCGTGCGCCATCTCCTTAAACTCCTCGAGCGACATCGTGCCAATATCACCACGAGTTCGCTCACGAACTGCAACCGTCTTTTGCTCGGCCTCACGGTCACCGAGCACCAGCATGAAAGGCACCTTCTGTAATTGAGCGTCGCGAATCTTCGCGCCGATCTTTTCACTGCGCAGGTTCGCTTCGATGCGAAGTCCGGCATCGCGAAGTTCACTCGCCACCTGTTCCGCGTATTCGTTTACACGGTCCGTGATCGGTAATACAGCGACTTGCACGGGTGCGAGCCACATGGGGAACGCTCCGGCGTAGTGCTCGATTAACACACCAAAGAACCGTTCCATCGCCCCGAACAACGCGCGGTGAATCATCAATGGCCGGTGCGGTTTGTTGTCCTCGCCGATGTATTCGAGCTGGAAGCGTTCGGGAAAGTTGAAGTCAAACTGTACCGTCGTCAATTGCCACGTGCGACCGATCGCATCTGCGACGCGCATGTCGATCTTTGGCCCGTAGAAAACTGCTTCACCTTCCATTCGCTGGTACGGAATCTGACGGGCCTCCAGCGCATCGACTAAAGCAGCTTCCGCACGTTCCCAGTCTTCGTCAGTGCCGAGATAGTGCTTGCCGGAATCCTTGCCGCGTACTGACAGTTCGACCTTGATCTCTACGACGTGTTTGGGTTCAAAGACATCAA
>DASZDV010000186.1:0-7725 GCA_035941575.1 Pyrinomonadaceae bacterium | reverse complement strand
TTGAGATTGACGCCGTTGATCATGAAGTTGACGGTGTCTTCGCGATTGCCGGCTGTGTTGATGGCAAATGAACCCTGACCACGCAGCGGCGCGGTAAGAAATCCGTTCTGCGGCGGGGTTACGGAGCCGGGAATCAGCAGTCCGAGATCGACGAAGTGACGGCCATTCAGGGGAATCTCCTGCACCGTGCGTTGATTGATGACCGTGCCGACGGAAGTCGTTGTTGACTCGATCACTGCCACGTCGGAGGAAACAAGCACCTGCTCTGAGATGGCGCCGACGTCCAGTTGGAAGTTTTGTGTGACGGTCTTGGCAACTTCCACAGTCACCTGATCGGCAACCTGGGTCTTAAACCCCTGAACTTTTACTTCGATTGTGTAATTGCCGACAGGCAAGGCGGCGACTTGGTAATTGCCGTCGCTGTCAGTTTGTGTAGTGCGTTCGAATGAAGTGCTTTTGTTTCTGACTGTAACGGTCGCGTTAGGAATGACCGCGCCTTTGGCATCAGTGACGGTGCCCTGAAGCGTAGCCGTAGATTGCGCTCGCACCGGAGTGCTTACAAGCAGACCGGCCAGCAATAGAAGCGGCAGGAAAAGAGCGATCTTTTTGCTAAGCATAATTTGCCTCCAGGTAGGACCGACGATTTTCGGGGGAGTTTGGTTCGTTACCCCAAGCAATGTGAATGCCGCCAGGATTGGTCCTTAACCACACAGTTTTCCTAAGAAAACGTCAGCGGAAGGGACCATCAAAAATCCAAAAACAACAAGCCCATCCAAAAGAACGGAGACTACACCTTCCGGTAAACCAAAAGGCGGTTACCGCTGCGTGAGAAAAGCGCGCAGCGATTCGTCCATTTCATCGAATGAGTCCGCACAAAACAGGATGGACTGGTAGTGCGTCGGATCGTAAACGTGGTTCGCGGCGGCTTCCAGATCCAGCGGACGCAACTCGGCTTTGTGCATCTCCGCCAGCTCGCCGGCGGACGACAACAACCCGGTGCCGTAGGCTTTCACCTTCCCGTCTTCACGCAGCACGCCAAACTCGATCGTGAACCAATAGACACGGGCCAAACGGTCGAGTTCGTCCGGCGACGTGGTCCGTCTGACGGCCTCGCCGAACAGGCGGTTGATCTCAGCCAATCGTTTGCTTGCCAGCGTCACAGCGTGGCCGATGATCTCGTGGGCCACGTCGGGCTCGGGCGTGTAAAGAGGCGTCGAATGGTGACGGATGTACTGCGTGCAAAGAAACACACCGCGAGCCAGCGACTCGAGAAAAATGCGCGGTTCTACCAACCCCGCGACGGGTTCAAGTCGAAAGCCGCTGATTGCCTCAACCTTCCGGCTGACTTCGTCCAACTGCGGAATGCGATCGGAGTCGAAATCGAGCTGATCGAGACAATCTAGATACTCGGCACACGCGTGGGCGCGATGAGCCGGCCCGAGTGCTTTCCAGATCGTCTGCCAAACGTGATGTTCGAGTTCCGTATATGGCGCGTGGGGAATAGGTTGACCGCGCCGGTAGTTCATCGCGATCTCCGCGATCGCGTTGCGGCGCGCGCGATATTCCGGGTCTCTAAAGCCGGGGTGATCCGGATCGAGATTAACGATTCGCACGTTAACGTGGTCCGATAGTACGGTTTCAGTTTCTATTGGCGTCATGTGTTCATACCTCGATGAAAATAAAAAACGGCCACCAATCCTCTGGAAGGATTAATGGCCGGTTTAGGAAACCTGTCTTATGGTCGCTACATCATCAGCGCACGCCGACAGCCTCTCGCCCGACCGCTCCTCCCAGTGGAGAGCGGGCCGTAATAGTAATAATAGCGATAGAGGCTCTGGCTCATGGCTTCAGGGCCACAGATTACGCGCAGATCCGCCGAACCGTCAACTGTTTATTAGAATCGCAGCGTCTGGCGCGCCGCGAAAAATCCTTCCCAGGGGTCGTTTTTCTTGAGCAAACCTGGAACATTGACGATCGTAAAGTCCGTAATCTTCACGCCTTGCTCGATTTGCTTCCACGTTAACGGCATCGACACCGTCGCCTTCGGCTTGGCTCGCGCGGTAAAAACTGACGCCAGACTCTTGCCCCGCGCGTTCTGCATCCAATCGACGTAAACCTGCGTAGGCGCGCGCTTCGCAATCGTTCGCTCCACCGTCGCGATCTTCGGGGCTCGCCTCGCGACTTCCGTCGCAAACAGTCGCGCAAACTCAGCCGCCTTCTCGTACTCGTTCGACGGTTTCAACGGCACGTAGATGTGCATGCCTGATGAACCTGAAGTCTTGGGAAAAACCGTCAACCCGATCTCGTCCGCAACTTCTTTAACAACCAACGCAACCTGCAACACGTTTTCCCATGGCGCTTTCTTCGGATCCAGATCGATCGCGATCCAGTCGGGATTGTCTAATCGTTTAGTTGTCGAGTGCCACGGATGTTGTTCGATCGTTCCGAGGTTGACGAAGTGGAGCAGCGAAGCGACCGTGGTGTAAACGCCGTAGTCGAGTTCTCGGCCGTCCTGGTTCGTCAGTCTGACTGTCTTGATGAATTCGGGCGCAGTGTCGAGGTCCTGCTGAAAGAACATCGGCGCTTTAATGCCGCGCGGCCACCGTTGCAGGATCGCTGGTCTATCTTTCAAGAACGGCATGATGCGATCTGCGACTCTGAGATAGAAGCAAAGGAGATCAAACTTCGTCAGCTTCTCATCGGGCCAATAGATACGATCGAGACTCGTAACTGAAACGCGCTCGCGACCAATTTCCAGTGTCAAATCGCCTTTGGGCCGGTCCAAACTCAAAAAATCCGGTGCCGTGACGATCATTCCACCCTTTTGTCGCGTTCTCTTCACCATGATGTGAGTAAGTATAGTCCCGCAGATCTGTCTCGGAGGTATATGTAATGCATAGACGAACCATCACAATCGCAATGGTCCTGATTTCCTTGATTTGCTTCGCCGCGGCCACATCCGCGACCGCGCCGGCGACTGTCACTTACACGCTCGATGCCAGTCGCAGCAAGTTCATGGCCCATGCCAGCCGGTCGGGCCTACTCTGGTTCAAAGGCCACGGACATCATCTCGCGGCAAGTGATTTCAGCGGGCAGGTGGAGTTAACTCCGCAAAGCATCACTCCCGCTTCAATGCGCTTAGTGGTTAAGGCCGCATCTTTACACGAAACGGGAGCGGACTTTACGGACCAGCAAAAACAGATCATTAACAAGGAACTGCACGACATCGTGTTTCACCCCGATCAGTATCCGGACATTGTCTTTCAAAGCACGAACGTGACGGCCAAGCCGGCACGCAGCGGCGGAGGTTATGACGTGAAACTTACCGGCAACCTAACGCTGCACGGCACGACGCGGCAACTCGAGATTCCAGCAACCGTTACGCTGAATGGAGACGAACTCAGAGCGGTGGGTAAGTTCAGTATCGATCGCGATGATTACAAGGTGAAGGCTACGTCAGCATTTCACGGAATGGTGCGCGTCAGCAACAGCGTGAAGTTTGAGTTTGATATCGTTGGCCGGCGTCAATGACCATAGCCGTCCGGATGCGTCTGCATCCAACGCCACGCTGATTCGATGATCAGTCCGAGGTCTTGGAACTGCGGCCGCCATCCCAGTTCGGTCTTTATTCGATCGGAACTCGCAACGAGGATCGCCGGATCGCCCGCACGGCGTGGTCCAACATGAATCGGGATTTCTCTTCCCGTCACTTTCTCAGCAGTGTCGATCACTTCTCGAACGCTGTAACCCGTTCCGCCACATCCAAGATTGTAGATCCTGCTTCCTTCACTCAATGCGTCGAGCGCCTGTATGTGCGCACGCGCGAGGTCGATCACGTGAATGTAATCGCGAATGCAGGTTCCATCGGGAGTCGGATAGTCGTCACCATAGATCTCAACGCGCGCTCTTTTCCCGGCTGCCGCCTGCAGCGTGATTGGGATGATGTGCGTTTCCGGATCGTGATCTTCGCCGCAGTGTTCCGTCGCGCCAGCGGCGTTGAAGTAACGTAGCGAGGCGTATCGCAGACCATAGGCGCGGTCATACCATTGCATCGAACGTTCAAAAGCGAGTTTTGTTTCGCCGTATGGATTGGTTGGGTTCGTAGGAGCGCTCTCTTCGATCGGTTGCGTCTCAGGTTCGCCGTACGTGGCGGCAGTTGACGAGAAGACCAGTCGCTTCACGTCGCACGCCAGCATCGCGTCGAGCAACGCTAAACTCGCAATGACGTTGTTTTGAAAATACTTGTTGGGATGTTCGACTGATTCGCCTACCAGCGATGAGGCAGCCATGTGAATCACTGCCTCGATTTGTCGATCGTGAAGGGTTTGTTTCAGTGTGTCGGCATTGAGGAGTTCGGCTTGCACAAACTCAGCGCCTTCAACCACCGCTGCATGATGACCCTTGGACAGGTTGTCATAAACGACAACCTGGTTGCCGTCGGACAAGAGTTGTTCAGTCACCACGCTGCCGATGTAACCGGCGCCTCCGGTAACAAGCACGCGCATTTAAGTAATGGCTACGTTAGGCTGAGTCGCAACAGCGTCAGTTTGGAGGGAATCGGAAGGGGCGTAATAGAGAATCCGGCCGCAGTTATCGCAAGTAAGTATCTCTTCACCTCGCCGAACCTCGGCCATTACTTGCGGCCTTAACGTCATAAAACAGGCTGTACAAGAACGATTCCGCGCTTCAGCTACAGCCACACCATCGCGAATGCGGGCACTGATCCGCGAATACATCGCACTCACCGGCTTCGGCAGGTTAGTAAACACCTGATCGCGTTCTTTGCGTGAGGCGAGCAGTTGTTCAGACTGCTGGCGTGTCTCTTCGTCAAATGCTTTCAATCTTGCTTCACGGTCGGAGTTCAGCGTCGCGATCTCGTCAGCTCGTTCGCTTAGGGCTGCGTCGGCTTGTTCGAGAGTTTCCATCTGTTCGAGAATCTGTGTCTCAAGCGTCGAGATCTGCTTGCGTGCAGCATCAGCTTCGCGAATCGCAGCAGTGTACTCGTCCTGTTTTTTCGACGACATCAAATTTCGTTCTGCTCGTTCAGCGCGGCCTCGTTGTTCGACGACTTCATTTTCCAATCGCGCTCTAGTGTGTTTTGCCTCATCGCGGCGGCTTTCCAAGGCCTTAATTTCAAAGGCGCGCTGATCGAACTCTTTTTCGATCTCTGCGCGCCTTTGGGGAATCGCTTCCAGCTCTTTTTCCAGTTTTCGTATGGTCGTGTCTAGTTTTTGCAGAGCGATTAACTTCTCTAATTCCGCATTCACTCTTTATGCACTCCTCAAAAGATCAGGGCTGTATGTATGTAATGGGACATTCATCATCCCGATCATCACACAACCCGTGCCGTGGGTGCAAGCGGTGGAACTCAGAGGGTCAGATCGGCCCGTACACGCGGCGCGAGATCCTGATCAGCCCAGGATTTATACGCACACGCGGTAGCGAGATGTTTATTTCGGGAAACTCGATCCGTGGTATCACGATCTGCCGTCCGACCTGATCCCTGATCGAGTCCCTGATCGAGCCTTTGATCGAGCGCGCCATGTCATCCCTGATCGTGCGTGAGAGGCTGCTGCCCTGCCGCGGCGTTACGCGAATCGTCTGTTGAGTGCGGTTGCGAATCACAGTGAGTGTAACGTCGCCTTCTTTCTTGCGATTGATCACACTTGAGATGTCGCCAGGCGAATCGATTGCTTCACCGTCCACGGCGGTAATCACGTCGCCTGCCTTAATGCCCGCTTTCGCGGCTGGTCCATCTTCGGAAACGGACGTAACCAGGACGCCGCGACCACCTGGGATGCCAAAGTAGTCGGCGAGCTGTTTGGTGAGTTCCACAGTGTTGACACCGATGCGTCGGCTGTTGCCGAAGAAGAATGTCAGATCGTTTTCGTTGGCATCAGGGAACTTGTCTTTGCCGAAAAGTGGTCCTTCCCATTTCCAGACTTTCGGCTGCTGAGACATCAGATCTCGAACGGTGCTCGAGGTGTTGCGCTTGCCGATAGTAGCGCTGATTTCCTGTTCGGCGCCGTTGCGGCTGATGGTGATACGTACCGAGTGGTCCGGAGCGATCTCGGAAACAAGGCGATTAAGTTTGCGAACGCTCGTCACATTCTCACCGTCAAGACGCAGGATGACGTCGTCTTTGCGCAAACCGGCTTTCGCCGCCGGACTGTCCTGAACGACCTGAGTGATGCCGACGCCGCGCGGCTCGCTTAGGCGATAACGGCCCATGTTTTCGCGATTGATGTCCTCGCCATAGACACCGAGAAAGCCGCCGCCGTCTACGAAAAAGGAGAAGGTGTTCAAATCTTCGGGTGGTGTTGGTGGTGGCGTGGGTTCCTGGGCGAGAGACAGGCCAGCAGTACTAAAAACGATAGCGGTCAGGAGACCGACTACGTATTTGGCTTTCATTACAGAATTCCTCCGGAAGAGTTTGCGCGTTACACGCGCGCGTGAGGCGGAGGTTCCAATTTTTTTTGAGATTTGCTTTTTTTTTGAGATTTGCTTTTAAAGAATTTTTTTCCCTGTACTCGGCCTAGCGACCGTTAAGGGGCTTGTAAACCTCAACCGGCCCTTTCAGCTCCACAGCAATCTTACCTTCACTATGCGCCAAATCCAGGTGCGCTACCGCCTCTGAAACCGCCAAAAACCGGTGCACATCATCTGCCTCAGGAAACATCTTGAGCGCGACGTCCCACGCCGTAACACCGTCCTTCCCGACGAAGCTGATTACCTGTCCCTGCCGTTGCTGCACCGCCCGATAATACCGGTGGAAAAGTTCTTCAAAATCATGGACGGGATCTCCATGACCACCATAAACAAGCGTCGGCGAAAACGAACGCAGCCGCGCCAGGCTAACGAGATACTCGGCCAACGACGGAAAACGCTTTGCCGGATTCAACGGGTCAGGTGAGAGCACGGGATTGGGAGTGATCCGCTTCAAAACGCAATCGCCCGCGATGATCGTGCGATCCGCCTCGCGCAGAAACGAACAAGACCCGGGCGTGTGTCCGGGTGTGTGCAGAATGCGTAAACTTCCCGATTCAAACTGAAGTTCCGCGTCGTCCCAAAGTGGCGCGTACTCGTGATCGTCGAGCGAATCGGCGTATTGCCGCACGCCTTCGTACATGCGTCGCATCAACTCGATATCACCTTCAGGAACACCCGCTCGAACCAAAAGTTGACGATGCTCTTCGTACTCGAGCCGGCTGTGACGATGACCAGTCTCCCACTCGTGCACGAGAACCTCGGCGTGCTTCGCCTCGTCGCGGACAGCACGTGCGAGACCGCAGTGATCCTCATGGGCGTGTGTGAGAACGATGCGACGAATGTCGGAGAGAAGAAAGCCTGCGGCGCGTAAACCTGCGCGTAACACCGCGATCGCCTCCTTTGTTTTAGGGCCGGTGTCGATGATCGTCACCGGGTCTTCTGCGATCAGATAGACATTTACCGGACCGACGTAGAAAGGCGTGGGCACTGAGATAGGAACGACGCGCATGTGTTGGGCCACGGATTTACACAGATGACACAGATAAGCGGCTCACCTTTGTGAAAGTCGTTTTATCTGTGAACTCTGTGTAGATCTGTGGCTAGAAAATGTACTTGTTAGCTGCGATCAAATCGCCGGCAATGCGTTGGCGCGCGGCGATCGTGTTCATTGGTTGCTGCTTCGTGAACCGGCGCAGCGCCGCCAGCAACGTCCTGAGCTCGTCGCCTTCCGACATC
>DASZDV010000185.1:0-12442 GCA_035941575.1 Pyrinomonadaceae bacterium | reverse complement strand
TCCAAAACCTGGCCCAGCAACACGAGGGTGGTGATCACCGCGGCGGCTTCGAAATAGACGGGCACGTTGCCCATGTGATCGCGAAAAGAGTGGGGAAAGATCTGTGGTGCAAACGTAGCGATCAAGCTGTAGACGTAAGCTACCGCAACGCCCAAACCGATCAGCGTGAACATGTTGAGACTGCGGTTAACCACCGAATACCAGGCGCGAAGGAAGAACGGCCAACCACCCCAAAGCACTACCGGCGTCGCAAGTGCAAGCGAAACCCAGTTGACGAACTGTGGTCCAATTGCTCTTCGCACTGGATCGCCCGGAATGACTTCGCTCATCGCGAGCGCCAGCAAAGGCAACGACAGAGCGGCGCTCACCCAAAAGCGCCGCTTCATATCGATCAACTCAGAGTTGTCATCTTCCAGCGTGGCGGTGCGAGGCTCGAGCGCCATGCCGCAGATCGGACAGAAGCCCGGCCCCTCGCGAACAACTTCCGGGTGCATCGGACATGTGTATTCAATTTTCTGCCCCGCAGAAGGAGTTTCGACTGCCGGCGCCGCTTTCCGCGGAGAAATGTGTATGGGCGCAGCCGTTTGGTTCAGAAACTTTTCCGGGTCGTCACGAAACTTGTGCAAGCAATGCGTGCTACAGAAGTAGTACGTCTCGCCTTTGTATTCGTGCTGACCCGCCGCCCTGCCTGGGTCGACAGTCATTCCACAGACTGGATCTAACTTAGTCATTAATGCCCTCGCGAATGCGCCGTTGAATTTCATCATACTCAGCCGGCGGCAACACGCGAACCAACGTCATCATCCCCATCATCGACGCCGTCCAGCCCGCCGGCAATCCGTATGTCTCAGGCTTCGCAACGTCCTTGTCCATGATCATGATCATGTCCTGCGGATAACCCGGCACTTGTTTCTTCTGTGCTTCATCTGCCGCACTCATCTGATGGCCCTGCTGCTGCATTGGTCCAACCATCGGAATCATCTGGTTCATCATGTGATGAGGCAAGTGGCAATGAAACATCCAGTTGCCCGGGTAAACAGCGTCGAACTCCAGGTCACGCGCCTGTGCGACGCCGACGAGCACTGTATTTCCCGGATACCACGCTGTCTCGGGACTGCGTCCACCTTCGGTTCCCGTCACGTAGAACTGATGCCCGTGAATATGCATCGGATGATGGTCCATGCCGAGATTCACAACTCGCAGACGCACGCGTTCACCCTGCCTCACAATCATCGGCGTTGTCGCTGGACCAGCTTTTCCGTTGATGGTCAGCCAGTTAAATTCCATCGCCATTGTGTTCGGCACCGGATTGTTCGGCAGCAACGCCCACCCTTGCAGGATCAAACCAAAGTCTTTGTGACAATACGGCGTGTTCGGTGTCTTTGGGTGAATCACAAACAATCCGATCATGCCCATCATCTCCTGCATCGCGCCGTGCGAGTGATAGAAAAACGTTCCGTTCTGATGAAGCGTGAATTCGTATGTGAAACTCGCGCCCGGCTCAATCATCGGTTGACTAATGAACGGCACGCCGTCCATGTTCGGCGGCACTTCAATGCCGTGCCAGTGAATGCTGGTGGCTTCCGGCAGCTTGTTGTTAAGGATTATGCGAACACGATCGCCTTCGTTTGCTTCAATCGTTGGACCAGGAACACTGCCGTTGTAACCCCAACCGTACATCTCTCTCATTCCCGGAAGCAGTTGCGTCTTTACGACTTCGGCAGACAGATGAAACACCTTGACGCCGTTGTCTACTGTGAAAGGCAGCTTCGCAACGTCAGGAGTCTCCACCGGAGCGTTCGTCCGCGTTTCGACTGACGACGCTTTCGTTGCAGTTTCCTTTTTCGACGCCGATGGTTTCTGCCGCGGCGTTTCCTGCTTTTGTTTCGGTTGGGGCTGCGGTTGTGGTTGTGGATGCGTGTGTTGACCCGAAACAATTCCGCTGCCCGCCAAAACGCCTGCTCCCAACAATCCCGACTTCTTCAAAAAATCTCGTCTGCTATCGCTCATTGCCGTCCCCTCCGATTCGATCCAAACCACCTTCGAGCAAAAAACCGCGCAAACCAATCGCACGTTCGCGCAACTGGATCAGCGCCTTCGCATACTCCACTTCGACTTGAAACAGCGTTCGCTGCGCCATCAGTACTTTCGGATAAGCAGCAGACATTTGGCGAAAGTTGTTGAGATACGTTTGATACGCCTCGCGTGCGCGTGGAATCACTTGCGTGCGATATCGTTCGACCACTTGCTGCGCATTTCGATACTCGCGAAAGTTCGCGGCAAAACGCGTTCTCAAAAGCAGCTGCAAACGTTCGACATCGCGTTGCGCAATCGCGAGCTCCGCTTCCGCTGCCGCGATTCCTCCGTGGTTTCGATTGAAGATTGGGACGTTAACGCCGGCTTCCAACCGTCCTTCGAGACCTTTACGCTGTCCAGCGAGTGACGGCGACACAGGTTCAAAACGTTCGTAGTTGTAACCGAGTCCGCCACGCAGAAAGAGATCCGGAATGCGTTCCGAACGCGCGCGTGCGAGCACGGCCTGCGCTCGCTCCACACTCGCTTTCGCAATGCGAATGTCCGGACTCTGCTGAAGCAACGTGTCGAGCAGCTGAGTGTCATTCAGCGACGCCAGATCGTCTTCCGGATTGCCTGCCAAACGTGCCGGCGGCAAAGTGGGATTGCCAATCATCGCCGCCAGTGTTTGCCAGGATCCCAACCAGTCGTTCTGTGCGTTGAGAAAATCGATCTCCGCGCGCTCGGCTTCAATCTCGCTCTGCAACTGATCCGGCCGGTCGGCCTGGCCGATGTTTGAGAGTTCTTTTGTGATCCCGGCGGTTTCGCGGGCCAGTTGAGCCAGGTCGTCACGCAGTTCGACCAGCCGTTGCGCGCCGAGAGTTTCGTAGTACAACACGCGGATCGAATTCGTCAGGCGAAGACGTTGGGCTTCGGCCTGTATCACTGCCTGATCCCTTTCGCGGGCAAATACGCTTCGCGCTTTGCTCAGTTTTCCGCCGAGCGGAATTGTCTGTTCGATGAATGCGCCGTGTTCCGCAGTCTCTCCGGGCGAGCGAAAAGCAAATTCATCAACGAAGTAACCGGCCACGGGATTCGGAAACAGTCCCGCCTGTTTTTGCCGGCCTTCAGCAGCACGAATCGCAGCGTCAGCCTGGGCCAACGTTGGGTTGCGTTGAAGCGCCATGGCCTCCAACTGTTCCAATGTCATGACTGGACCAGCCGGTATTACTTCGCGCCGAGTGCGCTGTGTATCCGGTTGCGGCGGCATTACGTGTCCCTGATGCTGGCCCATGACGCTCTCACTGATCCAGAAGACGAGCGCCAGAAGGCAGATCGTTCTTAGTTCGTTCATTGATCCCCTCTCGATAAGCAAAGACTTCGATTTACGCGTGGCGAATGCCTGCGCGCAGTTCGACGTTGAGATTTAGGAGGGAACTAAATGCGGAAGACGTTGATGAGGAGGTACAAACGGCCGTTATCGCCGGGTGGGCCATGCGCTCTTGCAATCCAAGTGACAGTTTGCCCTGCTGAGGAAGCAGTAGCAGTTAAAGGAGCGGGAGTTGTCAGGTCGTTGGAGAGTTGGCCAAGGTTCGGCGGTTGCAGTAAAAAGTCATCGCGCTTGTTACGGGAGTGCACTGCGCAGTGGTTGCACGGCGCCGCATAATCGTTCGTCTCCACGGCATCGCCGACCGCCTGTTCCGTCCTTAGTTCTGCGCTTACTTTGACATTTGCGTGGTGCGATTGATTGTGACCGGCAACCGCTCCCGGCATTTCGTGACACGTGTTGGCAAGGGAGCGAAGATGTGGGCAGATCGCAGCCAAACTACTGCCGCCGCCCTGACTGAACAACACCGTCAGGGCAAGGGTTGTTACTGCTACAAACCGCTTTTTCATGATTGCAGGCAAGAAATATAACACATTCATTGACAACGCTGTGCACAGGGTGTATACGGTTGCGACGCTAGCTCAAACACTGCAGGTTAGCCCGCCCCTTCACTCACGAAAGACGGGCCTGACAAGGAGGTTCAATGAAGCGCAACTTTGCGATCCACGTTGTGGTTTTGGTGTCCCTTGCAGCCATTACCATGCTGAGTCTTACTAATAAAGCCGGAGCATTTCAAGGCGACAAAAAATTCCGGCTTCTTGATGATTGCGACCCGGTTACCTTTAACGCTGTGCTCGGCGACGGTGCCTGCGTTGGTAACGGGCACACAACCTTTGACGAGTTCATTGCAGAACTCGCAGCGACCCAGGACGCACACGCCTGGCGCAATCAGCCCAGTCAAGCGTTGCTCAACGTCGGACGTCCAACACTGATTGAAAACGTCGGCGGTGAAGTACACACGTTCACGCCCGTGGCCGAATTCGGCGGCGGATTCGTAAACGAACTCAACGGCATTTCCGGTAATCCGGTTCCGGCGCCGGAATGTCTGAACTTTGGTTCGATAGTTTTCATTCCACCCGGTGGAGTTGAAGAAGGACCGACCGCGGGTAGCGCCGGTTTGGAAGTCGGTTCACACAAGTTCCAATGCTGCATTCATCCGTGGATGCGCACTGTGATCGATGTCCATCAACCAGCAGCACACAACCATTGATTCACGTACGCTTGCGTACTGAGTCTTTGTTCTCTACATCGAGAATGCCTCACTTCAGGCGTACAATAGAACGCATGAAGTGAGGCATTGCTGTGTTAGGAGGGAAAAGACATGAAAGTGAATTGGATCAAAGACGCCGACGCCGCGCTTGCGGAGGCAAAGACGAGTAAGAAACCGATTCTCGTAGATTTCAGTGCTGCTCCGGCGTGAGGCGCATGCGCTCGGCTGGAAGCCGAATCGTATGGCGACGATCAGACCTCAGCATTCATCAACGAAAACTTCGTTCCGCTAGAAGCACACATCAAAGAACGTCCCGCTTATTTCCACCGTTTCGATGCATTATGGACCCCGACGGTGCTCGTACTCGATCACAACGGAGTAGAACGATACCGGCTCGAGGGTTATCTTCCCGTACATGAATTTCGCCCGCAGTTGGAACTGGCTCTGGCGCGTGTTGCCTTCATGAATAAGGACTGGGCTGGCGCGGAACGCAGATACGCCGAGGTGCTAGATCGTTATCCGAACAGCAAAGCAGCGCCCGAGGCTCTTTATTGGAAGGGCGTCAGCCACTACAAACTGACGAACGATCACACGGTGTTGGGCGAGCTACCGGAGGAGTTCAAGAAGAAATATCCGGACAGCACCTGGGCGCTAAAGACTGCCGCGTGGGTTCATTGATCATTCGCGACGAATATGGACCAGCGTGAGTTTATTGATAACGCGCGTCCAAGACTTTGCCTCACACGGTCCACCGCTGCGGCTCCGCCGCTCGATGTGAGGCGTGGCTTTGCCTCGCCGTAAGCTATTAGAAAAGAAACGGGGCTCGGCCCCTGGTATGGCCTGTGGCCGAGAAACTTCCGGGCAAAGCCCGTACGAGGGGCGCAGCCCAACTCTCTACTGCGGTGCGCCGGCGAGGCAGAGCCTCGCCGCACATCAGGCGGCCAAGCCGTTTCAACATAAGCGCTGCAAGCTTAGAAGGAGTGATTGTACGGTCTGCGGGCAAAGCTGTTTGGGGGAGATCATTTGAGAATGCCGTCATACATCACACCGGTGTCGGTGGTGAGAAGGATGCGCGTGCCGTTGGTCCAGACGCGTTCCACGTAAAACGCTGAGGCCGCGGTTTGTGTGTAGCACACCAGGCGGCCGGTCGTACGATCGAATATTCCCACGTCGCCGTGGTTTCCAGCCGTGACCAACCATTGATCGTCGTTTGCCAACGTCATGAAATCCACGCTCGAGTGCATCTCACGGATCCTGGCCAGAACGCTGTTTGTCATCGCGCCTGTATTAACATCCCATCGGGTTAGCGCCCCTTCGTGACCAATTTGATAGATGTAACGTCCGTCGTTTGTGATGACGATCGGAGGATTAGGCTTGCCTTTCGCTTCTATGGCTTTTCTTTGGAGTGTGGTCAGATCAACAACAGTTATCTGCGCCGTGGAATCGACGACTGCCAACCAACGATTGTTTGCGGACACGGCCGTGGTAACAATCGGTCCATTCATTTTTAGTTCCCGTGAGGTTCCATCGCCGGCTATCCGCGTGAGTCGCACACTATCGCCTTCCGCGTAAACGATTTCGTTTCCGACTACAGCAAGTTGTGATCGCCAGGAGTGCTCATCAAACAGTTTCTTTTGTTCGCCAGTTTCGAGATCGAGACGGAACACTTCCGTCGGCTCGAGCGGCCTGTTCGGTGTCGGTTTACGTGCCAGCCTAACTCCGACGATCGCGATACGAGATCCTGGAACGAGATGCGCGTTGCTAACGAAGTAGCCTGTCTTTGCAACGTTGTACTCTTTGATCAGTGAGAGGTCTTCCAATTTCCAGAGTCGAACGTAGCCATCGGCACCGCCGGTTAGAACCTCGCCTGCACTCTCGTTAACCGAGAGGGCATAAGCGCCGGATGGACCACCAAGTAAAGTCTTGATCTTGTTCGTTGCGCGATCGAATTCAAGTAGAGCTGAGCCTTTCCGGTAAGTGGCCCATGCTTTCGAGCCGTCAGCGTTGCTGGCCTGACCGGTCGTGTCGAAAGCTCTTCCCGGTGTGTCTGCTTCCATTCGTCCGAACTTGTAAATGCTTTTCGGCGGTGCGTTGAGCGAGACTTGAACGATCTCCGAAGGATCCAGCCATTCAAAGAGCATCAGTTTTGAGTTGTCGATCCAGGCGGGAAGAGAGCCTGCGAACTTGCCGAGTTCTTTCTTTGAAACAGGATCGATCGCCACGACTCTGGATCCTTCACCGTAAGCTTGGTACGTCGCGCTCAACAAACGGCGATCGGGAGAGACGTCGAGGTCGCGCCACGTGCGTCCCGCAATACGCAAGAAGTCCGTTGGTCCTCGGTTTGGGTTATCGACCTTGAGCTTGATGATTGCGCCGTTCTTGGGTTCGTCGTAAGGAGAACGGAGGTTCGCGTCAACGGTGGCCACGTAAACGGTGCGGCCTATGAGTGCAACAGAGATTGGAAGAGTCGCAAGTTTCCATGCTGCAAGTTGTTTGTTTGTTTCCGCGTCCCACACAACGACGCGTTGTTCGTCGGTAGCTACAGCAATCAGCTTCGCTGCGGTTTCGGTGGCGATCGCGATCGGGGCCGAGCTAGGGTCAATGCCCGGTAAATCTGTGAACGCGCCTGTTTCGACATTCCACTTTCGTATGAAAGGGCGCAGCGGTTCTTCGTGGGACGAACCAGCGACGACGATCTCGTGTGGATTGGAAAGCGAAGCAACGAGGTGAGCAGGACTCGGATTTTGAAGCGTGCGTTCAACGCGGTTCGCAGCGATGTTCCAGACGATGATGTCGCCCTTCTCAGTTGCGGTGAAAAGCCTTTGCCCGTCTGAGCTCTTTGCGAGACCGTTGAACTCGTCGCCGTGCGCGTTTACGCGATGCTTTATTTCGAATTGCAATTCGCGCGGCGGTTGGGGCGGCTGCTGCAAGAGTTTCAAGCCTTCAACGAGCGGTGGGAATGTGAGGAGTTCTTCTTTCTTTACACCCCAAGTTGTGAACATGTTGCCAAGCAGCTTTGGACCAGTGTGTGTGCGGCTGAACTCGATCAACGCTTTCATTGCGTCGAGGTTCTTCCAGCCTGCCGGCAACACGCGGAAACCTTTTTCGATGAACATGGGGATTGACGGATAACCGTCCGCTCTCAGTTCGTAATGCCACGGGCAGATGATGATGTCTTTCGGGATCAGATCGATTGCAGCCGCGGTGCCGTTCGTTGAGGCTTCCCATTCGCCGAGGTCGTACTTCTTACCGTCAATCAGTCGATCGCCCCACATCAACATTTCGACGCCACGTTTGCGTACGAGATGCGTGTAAATCTGTTTGACGGCTTTCGCAAAAAGTGTTGCGGGATCCTGGCCGTTGGTCGAAGGCGACTTTTCGGAGCCGAGTAGAAACACTTCATCCATGCCGACGTGCAAAGCGTCGGCGCGAAATGCATCGATGATTTCGTCCATTAACTGAAAGACGACGCGCCAAACTTCGGGATTGAGAACGTCCCATTCGCGGCAGTAGATTCCTTCATTGTTTGGGAACGCTCCGGGTGTGAGATCGAATTTCGGGTACACGGTGAGTAGCGGAAAGGTTTCCTGTTTCCACGACTGATGGCCCACGGATTGAAACTCCGGAATGAGACGGATGTTCAATCGCTTACACAGTGCTGCAAACCTGCGTGCGCCTGCGAATGTAATCGGATTAGCTCCGCGCCTCAGTTCCGGGTGTGATTTGAATGCGAAGTTGTAATCGACCTCGAGGATGATGACATTAATTCCCTGCTTCGCGAGCCCCTCCAAATCCCTTCCGAGCGTCTCCAACGCCGCATCCGTCTCGTAATTGAGCAAATGCACCGCGCGCCAGGGCTGCGGTCGTTTGATTGTCCTCGTCTGGCCTTGCTTAGCGATCGCGCTCGACGCAAGGCAGACGAGCAGCAAAAGAACCACCCGAAAGTAGCACTCAGAGTTGCGACTTCGTAGCTCCCGTCGCTTCAGAAGTAGCAGTAGCGGGCGAATGGCGCCAGTCAATTCTTCAACTCCACCAACTCCAAACGGATCGTCGTGTTGCCCACGTTCTCGGCCCAGTGGGTGACGGGGTCGCGGTAGATGACGTCGCCTGTTTTGAAGTCGGCATCAACGACGGTGCCGTCAGTGCCGTGCGTGCGGGCCTTGCCGCCTTCGATCACGTAAATCACGTAAGCCGGATGTGAGTGGACCTTCTCCTTGTCGCCCGGCTTCAGTGTTGCTTCCAAAACACGCACACGTGCGTTTTCGAGTTTCAGAACGATGGTGTTCGAGTTCACCTTGAGCGGGTCCTGCGCGTTCGGCAGGTTGGCGTCACTACGCACAAATCCAGTTGCCAGCAAGGCGAACATCAGGATATACAGTCGCTTCATCTTTACTACCACCTCCGAGGACCAAGAGTACACGATGCAGCCTACTCGTCGACAGTTTCTCCACGGGGCCATCAACGTTGCCGTCTGCTATTCGCTTGGATCTCGTATCGGCCTGGGGCAACAAGGAAAGCCGACGCGAGTGATATTGCTCGGCACGAAGGGTGGTCCAAGGGTCGGTGAAGCAGGTCGCAGCAATCCTTCAACACTTATTCTGATAAATGATGTTCCCTACGTCGTCGACTGCGGTTACGGAACTTCGAAACAACTCCTGAATGCGGGCGTTGCGCTCAACCGGCTGCGATACATCTTCATCACTCATCAACATTCCGATCACAATCTGGAGTTGGGACCACTGGTTTATAACTCGTGGATCACAGGCATTCCTACACGAATCGACGCTTATGGTCCACAAGGACTAACGAAGATGGGCCAGGACTTCTTCAATTACCTGAAGTTTGACATCGACACACGCATCGTGGATGAAGGCCGCCCCGATCCGCGAAAGCTGCTCACCACTCACGAAATCGACAAACCCGGCGTTGTGTTGACGAACGACGACGTAAAAGTGAGTTGCTGTCGCGTGCGTCATCCGCCGATCACGGAGGCATACGCTTATCGTTTCGACGCAAAGGATCGTTCCGTGGTCATTTCAGGCGACACGGCTTACGCGCCCGAATTAGCGGAGTTTGCAAAAGGGGCCGACGTGCTGGTTCATGAGGTGATGTATCTGCCTGGCGTCGAAGCGCTCGTGAGACGTTTGCCAAACGCAAAACGATTGCGAGAACACCTAATGGCCGCTCACACTCTGCCGGAAGACGTCGGCAAAATCGCCGCACAGGCTGGAGTAAAGACACTCGTGTTGTCGCACTTTGTTCCCGGCGACGATCCTTCGATCACAGACGAACAATGGTCTGAAGGCGTGCGCAAACATTTCAACGGACGGATCGTGGTTGGAAAAGATCTGATGGAAATCTGACGGAGGTTTCGAAATGCGAATACTAGTTCTGATTGCCGTACTCCTGGTCCTGCCAATGAGCGCCCTGCCACAAGCGCACAACGCACGTGACGACAAGATCAAAGACGAACTCAAAAAACTCTTTAGCGACTTAAACGAAGCAATCGTCAAAAAGGATCGAACAACGCTCGAGAGTATCTACGCCGACGAGTTTCAGTTCATCCACGGCAACGGATACGTTGTCGATAAGGCCACACAGATAACACGAATCATGAACAACGATCCCCTCGCCTCCACTCCCGTTCCGGCGCCGTCGTTCGACAATCTGTTGTTGTACCAGGACGTCGCGATCTACCGGCGAACTGATCGCGGCCTCATGGGCAGCAATATCTTCGTTAAAAGAGACGGACGCTGGCAGCTTGTGCAGGTGCAAGGGACGCGCTTGGCGCCCGAACGCAAAGCCGTCCAGATTAATCCTCAACTACTCGATAGCTTTCTCGGTAAGTATCAATTTGGACCAAACGCGATTGCGACTGTCACAAGAGAAGGAGACGCGCTGAAGTGGCGCGGCGGAAACCGATTGCCGGTTACGCTTGTGCCGTTGTCAGACACGCGCTTCTTCGCGAAAGAGACGGAATCCGAGATGTTGTTTACGAAGAACGAGCGAGGACAGGTAACCGACGTAGTCTTGAGATTGGGTGTATGTCAGGACCAGCGAGCCAGAAAGATTGAGTGAGGATCAAACTGGCTTACGAAACCTGCTTCGGCGTTTGCTTCTTGCCGTAACGCTTCAAAATCAACCGGACGTAATTCCGCGTTTCGTCATACGGTGGAATCGTGTTGCCATACTTCATCACCGCGCCCTCACCGGCGTTGTAACCCGCCAGGGCCAGGTCCACACGACCGTTGAACATCTTCAGCAAGTCCTTCAGATACCGGGTGCCGCCTTTGATGTTCTGTGCAACGTCGTAAGGATTCGTGACTCCGTAACGAGCCGCAGTATTGGGCATGAGCTGCATGAGTCCCTGAGCGCCTTTAGGACTGGTCGCTCGCATAATGAAGCTCGATTCCTGCGACATCAAGCAATAGATCAAATAAGGATCAACGCCGTATTGACTACCGTACTGGCGGATCAGACCGTCGACTCTGTCGTTTCCAGTCGACCACGCGAGGTTGGATACAGAATAGAGGTCAGCCGCGGCGGTTAGTTCCGGCGCCGGCTGATTTGCGACCGCAATCTCTTTGGCGATCGACTCAACTTTCGCGCGGGCATCGGCCAGTGCTTTTTCACCGTTTTCAAACTCCACGCGAGAGATAAGCCCGTCGTCAAAGAGTTCCTTTGACTGTTGCTGGCGCTTCTCGAGTCGCTGAACCTCGTTCTGGTAGAGCGTTTGGAGCTCACTGAGGTTGGTTTTGAGATCTTTCTTCGAGTCGGGCACGGCCGCCGCCGTCTTGGAATCGGTCGCCGCCGGCTGCGCCACGTTCGCGGCTGCGGGCTGCGCTGCCTGCGCGCTCGCGGGCTGCTGAGCGTTCACGGCCGGTGCTAATAAAAGGCCAAACACAACAAAGCCGAGCGAAAGCGCGGCCTTTGAAAAACCAGCCAAAATATCTCTAGAATCCAAACGGCAATCCTCCATCTTTCTACTTAGACACCTATTAACAATGACCGGTTACGATGGCTAAATACGTCAAAAAGTTGCGCCTGTTCGGCCTTTCTTCGCAACTAAAATTGGTCTTACCGCACCATTAGTAAAACTGGGATTGGTAATAAATTACTCTTGACAGCCCAGAACGTATTGAGGCAAAATACGCCGCCTGCTAAGAACAAGTCGTCACAACAAGTAGCTCTTGGTCATACCAATCGTCTAAACCGAGCCGACGCGCACGCCTTTCCGCCGTCGCTATGAGGGAGAATAAAGTCATGACTACTGCGAACCCGAACGGACGAGTCTTTTGGGCCGGTTTGCTTCTGATCATCGCTGCTTTCACCGCCACCGCCCAGGAGTTTCGCGGCTCACTCGCGGGTAAAATCACCGATCCCAACGGCGCGGTCGTGCCCGGCAGTAAGGTCGACATCAAGAACATCGAGACGGGAATCGTCTCCACCTCCGTCACGGGCGAGGACGGCATGTACAGTTTTGCCCTGCTCCCACCGGGCAAGTATCAGCTCACCGTAACGAAGGAGAACTTCAACACCGCTGTCCGCGACGGTGTCATCGTGCGTGTAGCTGATCGCCTGACCCTCGACGTGCAGTTGGAAATTGGTGTGACCGCCATGGTGACGACGGTTGCTTCGGCACTGACACTCGACACTGGAACTGTCAGCACAGGAACAGTCATCACGGGTAAGCAGATTAGCGAATTGCCGCTCACCGAAGGCACCGCCTATCAGTTGGCAACACTCGCCCCTGGAATTCAGTACACCGGGAACCCGCTGTTCACCGGCCCAACTTCAAACGGCAATCTCGCGGCGTTTCGCTCCAACGGTGC
>DASZDV010000184.1:0-3586 GCA_035941575.1 Pyrinomonadaceae bacterium | reverse complement strand
GAAGGAATCGCGCTTTATCTGGCCGGCGAAGGAAAATTGCTCGAACCCTACGCAAAAGGACCAGCGCTCGCGCCGAAGGATCTTGAACGAAAGCTCGAAACAGCCAGGTCGGCCGAAGAGATCAAGACGGTGTACGCATCGGCTTACAAGCTCGTTCGCGACCTGATTCGCGTTGAGGGGGAAAATAAACTGTGGAAACGCGTGGTGCAGCGAAGCTATGATGTCAGCGCTACCGCAAGGTGAAGCAAGCTAATGAACCTCCTGAAACTCCCACTCGCTTGTTTACTCATAATCTCAATCGCGTTTGCGATTCCTGTTGCCGCACAACAGAAGCGTCGCACCCAAGAGAAGACTCCCACAAAAACGCCAGCCGCTCCCGCGCCGGCGCCACCCACTTTCGACACCTTGCTCGCCGCTGAGTCGTTCAAGGTATACGGCGAAGTTCGAGGCGTCGGACAGATCTTTCGATCCAGCGCCAACGAACTGCTGGAACCGATTCTGAAACTCGGTGGACCATCGCAAGAATTCCGAACGTTCATTAACTGGTTACGACGTCATGCCGATGAGGTAATGACGTCGCGTTTGCTCGTTGCTGCGTGGCCCACAGTTCCGGACGCTCCCGAGGTACTCGTAGCGATCGAGTTTAGTTCCGCCGAAGAAGCTACGAAGTTTGAGTCGCAGTTGAACAGTGCATTGCCGAACATATTGCCGCCGGTGATGCCCGACGGTTCTCCTGAAACCGAGAACAAATCGCAACAACCAACCGCGACTGGCAAGTCCGCAGCGACTGATAAGCCGGCAGCGACTGACAAACCGAAAGAGCCGCCCACTCCTGTTCCGAGTTATCACCTGCAACGAGTGGGTTCGCTACTCCTCATTTCGCCAAAACCCGTGCAACTGAAAAAACTCAAACCGCAAGGCAGTAAACCTCTCGCCGAAGACACAAACTTTCGCGTTGCCTACAACCGGTTCAGTTCCGATCCGATATTCGTCTATGTCGACATTCAGGCCCTGGAAAAAGAGCGACAGGAGCGAGATAAACAGTACGAAGAGATTCGAATGAAGGAGGAGGAAGCGCGCAAGGCCGCTGAAGAGAAAGAGAAGGAGAAGGAGAAATCACCGGAAAAAGAGGAACAGTCTGCGGCTGACAAGTTCGAGGTCACGGAAGAAGTGAAGGGCGTGGGTGTGTTGAGTCAACCCTCGCCTAGCCCTGAAGGAGAGCCGAACTCGAAGGAATCTGCGGACGCGCAAGCGCTGTCGCAGGCGTTCAGTGCTCTCCAATATGGCTTATTTGTTCATCAATCAGACATGCCTGACGCGGTAGGTATCGGTTTTTCTCCTGAGAACGATTCATTTGACCTGCGCGCGTTGTTGATTAATTCGCCGGGCGAAACCAGCGACGCGATTCCAATCTTCTCCAGCCTGACCATTGGTCCACCAATGTCGCCGCAGTCGCCCAGCGTCTTGCCTGCCGACAGCGAGCTGGTCATGATCTTTTCGATCGACTTAAACGAGATCTATACACGTTTGTCGGCGCCCGATCTGACGGTACCGATCTACACGCTCGCAGGTGGTGGTCATCCGCGCGGCCCTGTGCCTCCGCAGGTAGTCGGCCCACTCGCCACGGTCGAGAAAGTTCTTAAGATAAACACGAAGGAAGATCTGTTACCGTTGCTTGGTTCAGAAATTGGCGTGGGCTTGCCGCTGTCGAGTATGAATTTATTCGGACCTCCTCGCACGGGGTTACAGCAAGGCAAACCAGATGAACCGAAGACCGAATCTCGCGGCCCGTTTGTCGTCGTTTCCTTGCGCGATCGCGAAGGCATGCGACGGTTCATGCCAAAACTACTGGAAGGATTTGCAGGAAAGGCCGCAGCATCACTGGCCCAAACCGAACGTCGCGAAGATACCGAGATGGTCTCCTACGCCAACACGTTTGCGTACGCTTTCATCGGCAACTTCCTGGTCCTTTCCACCGACGCCGCAACTACGCGATACGTCGTTGACTCCTATTTGAAACAGCAGACTCTTTCCGCTGACGTCCAGTACAAGAACTACACTCGCTGGCAACCGCGACAAGTGCAAGGACAAGTCTACGTTTCACCGGCTTTCACAGACCTTTACAAGACTTGGGCCAACAGTCCAAATTCGCATCTGTCCGATGAGTCGCGCGCGCTTTTTGCTCGTTTCACTGCGTTCAGCCAACCGATTACGTATTCCCTCTCAAACGACGGACTCGGCTACCTTCATGAATTGCACGTTCCGAAAAATGTGATCCTGCTCGCGGTAGCCGGCGTTGCCAGTTCAGAGAATCCTCCGGAAACGGTGAAAAACGAAAGGACGGCGATGAGTCTGATGTGGGCCATCGCCGGTGCGCAGCGCACCTACAAGACCCAACACGGGCCAGCCTTTGCTTCATTAGATCAGTTATTCGAAGCGCAGCTGATGTCGAAAGACACGCTTGACAGTAGTGGTTACAAGTTTGAGCTTAGAATCACCGCGGAGGGCTACGAGATCACGGCCGTTCCGGCGGAATACGGCAAGACAGGCAAACTTTCATTCTTCATGGACCAAACGGGAATCGTTCGCGGCGTCGATCGTGGTGGCGCGCAGGCGAGCGCGTCCGACCCGCCGATCAACTAAGATTTTCAATCTTCACAGGCTCCACCTGATCAGATAACTCGAAGCCGAATATTTTCGAATAGAAATAAAGTTCACCGTCGAGCGCACGCTTGATGTTTTTCGCTTGTCTGAAACCGTGCTGCTCGCCGGCGAACGCTACGTAAGCCACCGGAATGTTTTTCGCCCGCATCGCCTCAACCATCTTTTCTGCCTGGTCCGGCGGGACGACTTTGTCTTCGAGTCCCTGAAAGAAGATCACAGGGCATGAGAGTCGCTCGGGGAAATTGATCGGGGAGCGCTCGTAGTAAATGTCTTTTCGTTCCGGATATGGACCAAGCAGGCCAGTCAGGTACTGCGATTCATACTTGTGAGTGTCGCGAGCGAGCGCTTCGGCGTCGCTTACGCCAAAATGACTCGCGCCCGCTTTGAATGTGTTGCGAAACGTCAACGCGCAAAGCGTCGTGTAACCACCGGCACTGCCTCCAGTGATGACCAGACGATTGCCGTCAACCTCACCACGATTCGCAAGGTAACGCGCGCCGTTGGCACAATCGTCAACATCAACAATGCCCCACTTCTTGTTCAACCGCTCACGATACTGCCGGCCGTAACCGGTACTTCCACCGTAATTGACGTCGAGAACAGCAAATCCCCGGCTGGTCCAGTACTGCACCGAGAGACTCAACGCTGTTGAGGCGGCGGCGGTTGGTCCACCATGACTCTTAACAATTAGCGGCGGCTTTTCGTTGTCGGGCGCGCGATAGTCCGGGTTCTGCGGCGGATAGAAAAAGCCATGCGCCGTCAGTCCACCTTCCGTGGGAAACTCGATCGCGCGCGGCACGGAAAAGTATCGCGGAAAGATCTCGAGATCGTTCGAGCGGCGAAGTGTTTCAAACTCGCCCGAATTCACATCGTACTTAACAATCGACACGACATCCGTCGGCGAGCCGCCACGAAATACGAC
>DASZDV010000183.1:0-2540 GCA_035941575.1 Pyrinomonadaceae bacterium | reverse complement strand
GAAAACTCGCCACTGAAATTTCCAATGGTTGCTCATAAAGCTCGCGCGGCCGCCCTGTCTGCATCAGTTTTCCACCGACCATGACGCTGATTCGATCGCAAAGCGCAAATGCTTCTTCCTGATCGTGTGTGACATAAACGGCCGTCAGTCCGAGACGTGTCACGAGTTCGCGCAACTCGCTTCGAGTTTCTTCGCGCAACGAAACGTCGAGGTTGGAGAGTGGTTCGTCAAAGAGCAACAGCGCCGGTTCGATGGCGATCGCGCGAGCGATTGCGACGCGCTGTTGCTGTCCGCCGGAGAGTTCGCCAACGGCACGTTTTTCATAACCGGGAAGTTGGACCAGTTCGAGTGCACTTGTAACGCGCTCACTCATCTCAGCCTTGGTTTTGTGACGCGCGCGCAGTCCGAAGGCGACATTTTCGAAGACGTTGAGGTGAGGGAAGAGTGCGTAGTTCTGAAAAACCATTCCGAAGCCACGACGCTCAGGCGGAAGGCTTGTGATATCGGCGTTTTGAAACTCGATCCTGCCGGAATCAGGTTTCTCCAGACCGGCGATCATTCGCAGCGTGGTGGTCTTGCCGCAGCCTGACGGTCCAAGCAGGCCGAAGAACTCACCCTGATTGACGTCAAGAGAAACGCTGTCGACCGCACGCGTGGATCCAAAGCTTCGAGAAACGTTCTTTAACGAAAGGAAAGGCATCTTTTACAAACCATCCACAGATTACACAGATTTGTTTAGTAATCTGTGTAATCTGTGGATGGTTTTATTTTCTTCGAATCTCAGTGTTCCAGTATCTTAACCAATCATTTCCGCTTTTGCGCAAGAGGTCCCAGTCGAGAGGCATGCTCGTGAACGGCTCGTTCATCCAGGCCGGGAGTTGGGAACGATCCAGGTCGGTGCGCACAGGAATGCGGTAATACTTGTGTGCCGCGTAAGCCAGACTCTCAGGCGTAGTCACAAACTCATAAAATCGTTTTGCTTCTTCTACGTTCGGCCCACCGCGAACGATCGCGATACCATCGATGATCACCGGCGTCCCACTGGCCGGCACGTTATAAGCCACAGGAAAGTTTTTCTGCTCTTTGTAGAGGCGAACGTCGGGCATGTCCCAAAGAGTAATCAAACCCTCGCGCCGTCCGAGTTTCTGCATCATCAGCGTACCGTCGGCGGTGTATTCGTGAACGTTCGCGTCGAGCTTTCGCAGCCATTCGTAACCTTTGTCCGCCGAGCCGGTGTCTTTGTAAAACCTCCAGATCATAGCGCCGAAGATCGCGCGCATCGTGTCTGACGGATTCGGATTGCGAATGAGAATTTTATCGTGCCACTTCGGATCGAGAACGTCGTCCCAGTCTCGTGGCGCTTCTTCAGCCTTGACGGCGTCGCTGTTGTAAGCAATCACCTGCGGTGTTTCGAAAGTGCCATACCAGCGGTCGCTCGTGTCGCGTGACGAAGCGGGAACCTTGTCGGCCCATGATGGACGAAACTCCAGCAGGAGATTTTCTTCAGCGGCGGTCTGAAAAGTCGTGTGTGACGCGCCCCACCACAGATCTGCTTGCGGCCGGTTACGCTCGACGCGTACGCGTTCGAGAACCTCGCGCGAACCCATGTCGAGAAACTGTACGTCGGCGTCCGGGTGCTGTTGCTTGTAACGCGCTACGAAGTCTTTCAGTAGATCCTGGCCGTGCGGCGTATAGATCAGGAGGCGGTTTTTGTTACCGGCGCCCGGACGACAGGAAAGTAGCAACGCAATTGCGATAATTGCGCAGGCAAGCGAAAACAGCTTGAGTCGCATCGAAATGCATGCTATCACGTTTAGAGGGTGAAGGATGACCACTATCAAACGCAGAATCATCAGGGCCGGTGGATGGGGCATCGCTAAGCGCCTCATCAAGCCCATTCCAATCGTTGGTTCGCTTTTTGCGGTGTCGCTGGCGGGCTACGAGATTAAGAAGAAGGGCTTATTACCGGGCGCTGTTCATGTCGGTCTAGACATTACGCCGGTGGTGGGTACAGCGAAAGGCGTGGTCGAACTCTTCACCGGCGACCTCATTCCAGATAAATCCGATCGTAGGAAGCGAAAGCAATTAGCCACGGATTACACGGATTAAACTGATCTGAATGAATCCGTGTCAATCCGTGTAATCTGTGGCTATGAAGCGCTGATTGGCGGTCGTTCGAGGAACGGTCGCGCCTGTTCGTAAGCGTGGCTAAACTTCAGCAAGGTTGGCTCAGACCAGTATGGCCCAATCAGTTGGAATCCTATCGGCAGACGCTCCGACGACAGACCGCACGGCACGCTGATACCCGGAACTCCCGCCAGATTTGCAGTCACGGTGTAAATATCGTTCAAGTACATCGCGAGAGGATCATCCACCTTTTCACCAATCGCAAACGCCGGCGTCGGCGAAGTCGGCGTGATGATCGCGTCGCAACTCTCAAACGCCTTTAGGAAGTCGTTTTTGATGAGGGTTCGCACTTGCTGAGCCTTGCGATAGTAAGCGTCGTAGTAACCTGCCGAGAGCACGTAAGTGCCAAGCAT
>DASZDV010000182.1:0-2404 GCA_035941575.1 Pyrinomonadaceae bacterium | reverse complement strand
GCGAGCGATCGTCTGATCGACACCCACTTCTTCAACCCGGCAGAGGGTGGCGACGCGATTCTTTATCAACATCTTTTCTGGTTCTTCGGGCATCCGGAGGTCTACATCATCTTCATTCCCGCGCTCGGGTTTATCTCGTCGATCGTCGTCGCGTTTGCGCGCACGAAGATCTTTGGCTACACGGCGATGGTCCTGTCGCTCATTTCGACCGGATTCATCGGCTTCGGTTTATGGGTGCATCACATGTTCGCCACGCCGATACCGCAGTTGGGCCAAAGCTTCTTCACTGCCGCGAGCATGATGATCACGATCCCGACCGGCGTTCAGATCTTCTGCTGGATTGCGACACTCTGGGGCGGAAAACTGAACATTAAAACACCGCTGCTGTTTGTCTTCGGCTTCTTCGCAAACTTCATCATCGGCGGTTTAACTGGAGTGATGCTGGCGTCAGTGCCGCTGGATTTGCAGATTCACGACACGTTCTTTGTCGTGGCCCACCTCCATTACGTATTGATTGGCGGCTCGGTATTTCCGCTTTTTGGGGCGCTGTACTACTGGATTCCCAAGTGGACCGGCCGCATGTTGAGTGAACGAGCGGGACGTTGGAATTTCTGGTTGATGTTCGTCGGTTTCAACCTCGTGTTCTTTCCGATGCATCAACTCGGTCTCAACGGCATGCCGCGCCGCGTCTACACGTATCTGCCGGAGAGTGGTTGGGGCACACTAAATCTCATCGCTTCGATCGGTGCGTTCATACTCGCCACGGGTGTTCTCGTCTTTGTTATCAACTTTCTCTGGGCGCGACGCGCGGGCGCGTTGGCGGGTGAAAATCCGTGGGCGGCTGACACTCTGGAATGGAGCATCTCTTCGCCGCCGCCTTCTTACAACTTTCACAACATTCCTGTGGTGCAGGGACGCCATCCGATCTGGGAAGCGACGCCGGATACGCCCGTTGTGCGTGGTCTGAGTACAAGTAAACGCGAAACGTTGGTAACGAGCGTGCTCGATGCGGAGCCTGAACTGCGTTTCGACATTCCTGGTCCATCGATCTGGCCGTTCATGGTTGCGTTGGCGACGGGCTTTACGTTCATTGTGGGCATCTTTACACCGTGGGCGTTTCTCGCTGGCGCGATTCTCACTGGCGCGGCGCTGACAGCATGGTTCTTTGGCGATCCGAATTATGAGAACCGGCCCGCGCGTGAAACGCCCGAGCGGCCGAAACCTGTTTCGTCACCAGCGGAGTTGCAACCGAAGGAAGTATGAGCACGAGAGCTGTCATCGACGTTTCCGAACTGCCGCACCATGAGTTCGACACTTACGATCCGGTGTGGTGGGGAAACAATGGACTGCTGGCGATCGAAACGTCGATGTTTGCAATTCTGATCGCAACCTACTTCTACCTGCGACAGAACTTCCCGCTGTGGCCGCCGCCGTTGGCGCAACTCACGGCGCCGTTGCGTCCGTTGCCAGAACTGAGCTACGCGACAGTCAACACGATTCTGCTGGTGCTGAGCTGCATTCCCATGGTGTTCACAGATCGCGCGGCCCGGCGCGGCGACGCAGACCGTGCCCGCTTCGGACTGACGATCTGTGTCGTCTGTGGAGTGCTTGCGATGGTTCTGCGTGGCTTTGAGTTTTCGGCAATGCAGTTTCGTTGGGACAGTAACGCCTATGGTTCAGTCGTCTGGTTCATGCTGGGAATGCACGCGATGCACTTGTTGGTGCTGACGTCGGAAACAGTGTTGCTCGCGATTTGGACACACACGCGCGAGTTTGACATGAAGCACCGCGTGGACATCGTGACAGTCGCGGTTTACTGGTACTGGGTCGTTGGAGTTTGGCTTGTGTTGTTCGCGATCATTTATTTCACGCCGCGGTTGGACTTGAGGACGTGATGGTTCTGAGTAGCGCCAGAACGAGCTGGCTGTTGATCGTCACGCCTGCGTTGATTTGCGCAGCGGCGATGCAGACGAACTACGTGCTCGTGCGCCAGGCGTGTTCCGCACAACGCAACCTGATGCTGTACGTCGTTACGATCGTTGCGCTCCTGTTGACGTTAGGAGTGGCGTTGCTGGCGTATGCGACGTGGCGTCACGCAGGCGCTGAATGGCCGGGCGAGACTGCGGACGTTGCGACGACCACACGCTTCATCTCGATGCTGGGAATACTGGGTAGTGTGATCTTTTTCCTGGTGACGCTGGCGCAAGGCATCGCGACCGTTTATTACGATCCATGTCAACTATGATGCTCCTGTTTCACGCGCGCCAACCGCACAACTGGCACGACCTCGTGCGTGCGTGGAGCTTTGAGCCACTGGTGATCATCGGATTGGCGGCGTCGTTGATCTTATTCGCGGCCGGTCTGTGGCGTCTCTGGCGTGAAGCGCCGAGACATAAGTCGACGC
>DASZDV010000181.1:0-2716 GCA_035941575.1 Pyrinomonadaceae bacterium | reverse complement strand
CCTTTGCTCGACATGATCTGCTTGGCCATGCGTACTGATCCGGTCTCGAGGCCGATCAATGGTGCGAGTGCCTTCTTCTGCGGATGACTGCTCAGGTAGGGAAAATGGATCGGGCTCTTCGGCAGCAACAGATCCGACAGTTGTTTGATGAGCAGCGGATCGACGACTGCCGGCGCGATCGTGCAGTGACTCAACACGTGCTGCTCGACACCGGGCGTATTCACGATGTCGGAATAGAGATCGACGAGGGCTTCGCGGTTTGGAAAGTAAAACGGCGTGTCCGTGTGCACTTGGCCCCAAATAAACATGTCTTCGGTCGCCAGCGAGATCTGCTTGTTGCCGTTGCGCACGTTGGCACGCACGGCTTCCATGATCTTCTCTTTCGGGAGATCGATCTGCGGATTAAGGTCCGGCACGCAGAATTTGCAACGACGCCCGCAGCCGGTGGTCATTTCCACGACGCCAAACGTCGTACGTGTATCGGGAAACAGAATCGCCTCGCGTTCCATTGGATGCTTCACTTCCACGCGCCGCGGAAGTTCCTCACCCTGAATCGCTTTGCGGAAGAGTTCGAGAGTATCGAGCGACTCGCTTCTACCCTCCACGACACAGTCGACACTCAACTCTTCGTACGTGTCCGTTTGAACAATCTGCCAACCACCCGAACCACCTACGATCACTTTGAAGTTCTCGCGATAAGGACTCGCCTTGATCTGCGCGAACAACTGTCTCGAGTAGAACGAATTGATCGGCATCTTCGACGAACCGAAGATCGAAGTGTAAACACCCGCCGCAAATGTTACGCCCAGCGGGTTGTGCGTAGAGACTGCAACGACGCGCGTTCGGGGTCCAACAAACTTCGGCAAGTCGTCCGGGAAGCAGGCGACAACGTCGTCGCTGCGGTATTCGCGCAGCAGCGACTTCTCAACGAGCCGAACACCGGCAGGCATGTAACGCGCCGAACCGTCCTCGTTGTATTCAACCTCACGCCACTTCGGATACTTGCGATTGATCACGCCTTCCATCCAGACCGGCAGTGAAGCCATAGCCATCTGAATGAAATAACCTGCGTGATCTATTGCTTCCGTTAGCGGCGCGGTAAGGACGATCATCCTGCCGCCATCGGCCGGCTCTGGTGTTGTTGTTGACGCTGGAATGAATGTAGTTGGTGCGGTATCTGCGCGGGGGATCCTCATGGGTTGCTTACATTAAGGAAAAGCCGAGAGCTTTACAAGCGCTTTTGTCATTTACCTCTGATCCGTCGCTGCAATTGCGTCGATTTCGATGAGAAATCCATGGTGAAGCGCCCCGGTTGGGATCACTGCACGGGCTGGCCGGTACTCGCCGAGCACGCGTGAATACACTTTATTCACAGCGTCCCAAAGGTTGATGTCAGCAACGTACACCGTCATTTTCAGCACTCGGCTCCAATCGCTGCCAGCAGCCTTCAGAATCGCGAGCACGTTGCTCAGCGCCAGTTCAGTTTGCTCCTCAATGCTGCCGGTTTTGTGTGCGCCGGTAGCCGGATCGATCGACAACTGTCCTGCAACGAAGACGAGTCCGTTGTAAACCGTCGCCTGAGAATAATGGCCGGCGGGTTTTGGTGCTTCAGCGGTTGTGATTCTTATGATGTCCATGTGCCTTTGTGCCTCTTTCATGTGCCTTTGCGCCTCTTTGTAACTCTTGTGCCTTTTTGTGTTGCAGCTTTTTTGTGCTGCAAGCTATGAGCAAACATTTCGAGACCGTCGCGGTCTATGTTAACCAGGTTCTCGATCTCGTCAGAGCGAAGTCCGGCGCGCATCGCTTCGCCACGTGGGTCGGCGAGAAACTGCTCGCGCGCCGCATCGTCAACATAAATTCGCGCCAGGAAAGTTTCGAGCCGCGACGCGGTCATGCTGCCTCCTCACGTTGCAACACGCGTTCACGACCACGAGCAACCGCACGACGTGCGCGATTGAGTTGGTCGAGCAGCGATTCGATCGAAGGAAACTTTCCATCGCGCTCAAGGATAACCGTCAATGGTTGGGCAGCGCGGAATGCAACTTCTTCCAGCAGTTCATAAACCGGATCGGGGACGTCGTGCAGATGATCGTCGAGTAAACGGCGCGAACCCTCGCGCCCAATCCATTTGCCGCCTGCGAGATGAATCGTTGAGATTCGTTCCATCGGAAGGCGCGCGAGGAAGTCGATTGGATCGAAGTGGAAATTAACAGCGTTCGCGTGCAGGTTGTGCAGATCGAGTAATAGCCGGCTTTCGGAGTTGCGCACGATCGCAGACAGCCACGGCGCCTCATCGCGATCGCTTCCTGGCGGATCGATTAGTGTCGCCACGTTCTCCACTTGCGGCGCTGCGCCAACGATCTCTTTCGCACGAACCAGGTTCGCCAGCGCGCCTTCGATCGTCGCTTCAGAACGTGGCGGCGCCGCGAGATGACCAATTTCGATCCCGCCGCCACGCACAAACGCCAGATGCTCCGACCAGAATTCCGGCTCTATCTCATTACATAACCGCGCCATGTTTTCCAAACGCCGCGGATCAACGGGAACGGAGGAGGCGAGCCCAAGCGAGACGCCGTGGAGCGTCACCGGTGTTTGTGCTGCCAGAGTTCGCAACGCCCGGCGCTCGTGCCGGGCGGCGTGAAAGTAGTCGTCCGCGATGACCTCGACAATATCGATGCGATCGAGGTTCGCGAGAATGCCGGCCGCTAATCGTGGC
>DASZDV010000180.1:0-6539 GCA_035941575.1 Pyrinomonadaceae bacterium | reverse complement strand
GTTTTGCCAGAGCACCTGCATGATCTCCAGCTCCAGCGGCGTCATCTGTTCACTCTTGCGGCGCGGCATTGACCCTCCTAAGACTTTAGTAGGATATACCGCACCTCGGGCCCTGTCAACTAAAACTTTAGTAGGAGAGTGAAAAAAGTTTTTAGTCGCTGCCGTAGCGGATTTCCATGTGACGGATGCGATAAGCGGCGAGAACCAATACCAGAAGGGTGACGCCCAACATGCTCGGAATGGCAATCCACGCTGGCGTCGGTTCCGCTACTACCGCGAACGGACCTTCCGAAATGAGTACCGGCGTCAGTGAGTTGAGGTAATGAATCACGCTGATCTTCTTCAGTAGCGGCGGCAGCAGAAAATTCAGCCACTCCCAACCGTAAAGCAGCAGCGCAGGAATAATTGGATTGCGAATAAAGAGACCAACCACCAGAAAGAACGCGCCGTAACCGATGCAAGCCAGGATCGTTATGCCCGCGTAAGTGAGAATTTGAGTCAGACCTTGCCCCTCTATCAGATACCTAACGCTCTGTGAAGTGAAACGCGGCAGGTAAAGCAACAGCATTGCCGCTACTGTTGTGCCTGTGAACAGGACGATCGACGTAACCAAACCGGAGAAATACTTCCCAACGACTAACACCTCTCGTCTCACCGCGCTCAAAAAATAGTAATGCAGGCTTCGATCGACGATTTCGCCACGAAACAGGTTCATGAAGATCCACGCGCAACCGAAGAAGACAACCGTGCGCAAGATCAGCCCGTTGTACAGCATTGCGTAGATCTCGGGGTAGCGATTGAAGTCTCTCCACTCATTGCCCGGAGGTCGGAAAATCGCGAGCACAAGCAGGGGAAACAGCGGCAGCAACGCCAGCAGGTAGATCAGGATCGAGCGGCGACCGAGAAAGTTCTTTTGAATGTCGAAGCGGAAGATAGCTCCGATCTGCCGCAGCCAAAGCCCCCACGAGGACGGCTCGACGGTCTTCTCGGGAACAACGTTGATCGCAGAACTCATTAGCAAGAACTCCTAAGCGCTTCCACCACTGGTGCCAATCAAATACTGGTAAACGGCACTCAGATCGTCGTCGACCGGCGTGATTGACTCGACGTTGACTTCGCCGTCGGCGACCGCGCGATTCAACATCAGATAAAAACCATCAGCGTCGCGCGTCTTAACAAACAATCCGCCCCGATCGTCGTGCAAACGCGCCTCAACCACGTGATCCTGGGCGAACACATACGCCGCCAGCTTTGCCGGCTGGTCGCAGCGAATCAGGATTTGCATCGGGTGCTCTTCCATCTCATCGCGCACGCCGTGAATGTTACCTTCGGCGACGATGTAACCATTGTTCAGCAGCACTACACGGTCAGACATCATGTCGACCTCGTGCAGGATGTGCGAAGAGATGATCAGGTGTAGACCTTCGGCGGCGAGTTTTCTGAAGAGCGCGATCGTCTCGGCGCGGACCATCGGATCGAGGCCGTTGAGAGGCTCGTCAAGTATCAGCACCACGGGTTCGTGCGCGATGCCCTGCGCCAGACGAATGCGCTGCCTCATGCCTTTACTGTAAGCCGCGACTTTGCGGTCAGCCGCGTCAACGAGATTGACTCGCTCGAGTGCAAGCTGACTCAACTCATTAACGCGTTTGTTGTCGAAACCGTGGACTCGCAGATATGCGTTGATAAACTCTCGGCCCGTCAGCCCGCGCGGAAACGAGTCAAACTGTGTGCAGTAACCGACCTTACGAAACAGTCGTTCAGGTTGGTCGGTGGGAATGCCGAGCAACGTGATCGAGCCGCGAGTTGGCTGAAGCAAGCCGGTCATCAGGTTCATCAACGTCGACTTCCCTGCTCCGTTTGGACCGACGAGGCTCGTGATGCCCGGCGCGATCTGCAAGTTCACGCGGTTCACGCCGAGTATCTCGCCGTAAAACTTGGAGACGTTGTCGAAGATGATTAATTGATCGTTTGGAACCGCCATTTGATTCTTACCGCACGACCTCGTACGCCTTCACTCTCCACGACAGCAGCGCCAGGCAAATGGCACTGATGACGAACAGCACAGCCCAGGAAGCCCATAATGGCGGCTCTAATACGGCTATTTCGCGAACAACGTTGTCGTTGAAGTCTGTAATCTGAACCATGCCGGCAACGCGATCGAAAGTGCCGAACAGACCCGCCGTTACGTTTCTTATTAAAGCGCCCAAACTGATGAGGTTGCCCCAGTGCGTTTGAAATACGAGGTTGATAAACTCGCCGAACACGCCGGGAATAAAGAACACCGCGAGCAAAGCACCACTCGCCACCACGCGCCACTTCACGAGCGCTGAGATCGTTTGCGAGAGCAATGCCAGCAGCAAAATCCAAACAACTCCGCCGATCACAATCGCGCTGATCATCCACAGATTTGTCTTAAACCACGTGAAACCTTCCAGGTACGCCTGAAAGAAAAACAGCAGCAACTGCGGCACCCAGGTGATCGCCGATAGCAGAATCAACACCACTGACATTTTGCCCATCACGTACTCGGTGCGCGAAAACGGCCGGCACAGATAAAGTGGCAGCGCATTGTTGCGCAGATCGCGAGACACGAGTGGAGGTCCAATCAGCAACGCGACGAAGAAAGCGAAACCACCCTGAATGTTGATGAACGTTTGGAAGAAAAAGGCGTCGATCGGCACCAACTCCCGAACGTTGATCTGCATGATCGCGATGGCGTTGATGTTGTGATGCAGGTAGATCAGGATCGCTTCGACGAGTAACGGGAGGAAGCAGATCACGAAGAAGGCCGTGAACAGTTTCGAGTTGAAAATCGCCCGATACGAGTGCCGCGGAATGATCAGGAACCGGCTCCACTCCGGCGTCAGTGCCCCGGCGTAGCGTTTATAGGTCTGTTCATAAACCGCCATAGCCGTTCTCCATTGCTTTAAGAAAGATGTCTTCGAGCGAATCGCGTTTATAACTGAGGCGCCGCAGTTGCACGCCTGTTTCGGCAGCCAGACGGTACAGGTCGCGTACTTCGATGCCTTCCTGCAACACCACTTTGAGACGCGTGTCGCTCGAGATCGCGTACTCGCAGCCGAGTTGTGAAAGCGCTTCAACAAACTTCTTCTGATCGCCGCGTGTTTCGAGCATGAGGAACTTGCGGTTTGATTTCCGTTCTTCCTCGAGATTGCAATAGACAGCGATCTGTCCGTCGCGCAGGATCAGGATTTCGTCGCAACACTCCTCGACGTCAAGCAGCAAATGCGACGACAAGAGGATGTGTGCCTGGCCGCTGTCGCGGATTTCGCGAATGAGTTTAATCATACGCAACCGCGCCGGCGGATCGAGACCGTTCGTCGGTTCGTCGAGAAAGATCAACTTTGGACCATGAACGATCGCCTGGGCGAGTTTTGCGAGTTGTTTCATGCCCAGTGAATAGGTTTCGAGTTTGCGATAACGCGATTCACCTAGACCCACGTAAAAGAGTGCTTCGTGTGCGCGTTCGAGTGCTGCCTCGGCGGGAAGTCCGGACAACTCGCCCATCAACCGGACGAAATGTACGGCGGTCATCTTTGCGATGAACGAATCGCGCTCAGGCATGTAACCGATCAGGGATTTGATCTGTTTCGCCTGGTCGATGATGTCGTAGCCGAAGATCTGTGCAGTGCCGGCGGAGGGTTGATGAAACCCGAGCAGTGTGTGAATCAGCGTGGTTTTACCGGCGCCGTTCGGACCGAGTAACCCGATCGCGCGTCCGCGTAGATCGCCGCGCAGGTTTTTCAGTATTGGCCGGCGGCCGAAGGCCACACTGAGACCGTGAAGATCGATCACGGGTGCGTCGTTTACAGATTGTGGTCGGATCAGATCTTCCTGAACCGTAGCGGGGAGTGCCATAGGAGTCTTATAGCGCTGCGTGCTGATATTTCCAAACGAATCCGAATCCAAAAACAGTGCCCATCAGCAGAAAGGTGCCGATGCATGCTAACGCTTCGGCGGGCGCTAAAGTTCTGCCTATTGCGAGGATTTCGATCAGGAACACAGGAAGGTTGAGTACCACCGCGGACGCGAGAGGAAACAGTGCTGCCGGTCTGCAACCACCCATACGCCGTCGCAACCATGAGAGCGTCGGTGCATAAGCGAGGGAGAACAGCAGGGCTGTCATTATTAACGACGTGACCGTACCGCTGTTGATGTCAAACATTGACATTAGTACCAGCAAGCCCAATAGCCACGACACGAGTGAGATCGATATGAGTTTCATTTGCGTAAGCGGCAGGTTCTGCCGCTCCTTCGGAGCTGATTATTTTTTTCAAAATCCCAGGGGCAGCGCGTTTCGCGCTCGCCCCTGGCTACCTTGTGCCGCGCCTTCGGCGCTCAACGTCTAACAGCGGGACCTTATTTCTACCCCGCGCCTTCGGCGCTCAACGCTCTAACAAACGGCCCTTATTTCTTGCCGCTCATGCCGCGCTGAATAATGTTCTGCATCTCCAAGGCGTTCGGCATGCCGAGGATCGTTCCGGGGCCGATACCAAATGGTCCACCCTCCGTGTTCGCCGCAAACGTGATGCTGTCGCCTTGTGCGTACGCATACGCCAGCGTCGGCGCCATATCGGCAGTAATCGCCTTCACCGCCTGCTGCGGTCCACTCGGCAGATTCTGCGCGGTGCTCGCCAACCCAGCCGGCACCAACCCGCCGATGTTGTGGTAGAACACCGCCGAGAAGTTTGCGTTGCCATCCGCCGGTAACCCAGCGGTGAACTTCGCCGAACGCAGCAGCGACAAACCACTCTCTCGCGACTGGATCGAACGCTCCACCAACGCACGGCTTGGTCCAACGATCATGTAACCGTTCGCATAAGTGAAGTTCACTTGCAGTAAACCAAATTCCTGCGACTTCAGCGTGTAGTAGAGGCGGCCGCCGACATCTGTCTGCTCCCAGGTCAGCCCCGACTTACCAAACTTGGCCGCCTCTTTATTAACTTCAGCGACTGCACGCTCCAGCGTCTGCTGCAAATGTGCCGGGTCATTCACTTCAAACACCAGTTTCCATGAAGGCGTCGGCAGGATCGGACCATCAATGGCGAACGCAAACTCACCACCGAGCGGCGCAGCGATATCATTGCGCAGGTTCAAGCCATGCTCCGCCTGCTGGTTCTCGAGAGTCTTTCGCAACTCAGGCGATACCGTGTCCAGCACGCCAAGCAGGTCATCGACAAGTGCAACCGGATTCTTAACTACAAAGCCGGCGACAAGATTCGCGTCCGGCGAGATGTATTCCAACGAACCCATCGGACCTGGAGCCGCGAGCCACGACGGAATGCCACGCTGCGTGTCGTTGAACGAGAGCGAAGCCTGCGTGTGCGTCTTTCCATTCGTGTCTTTCTGGTCGAGCACGAAATACTTCACACTCAGAATTCCCAACCGGTTCAAGGCGTCTTCACGTTTCGCGGCATCCGGCCCTTGAGTGCGTTCAGCCTTCGTTTGCTCCACAACCTTTTCAAGATTTGCAGCGACAACGATTCCCGCGCCTGACTCATAAACCTGCGCGATGCGTTCGCGGAATGGCGTTGACGTGAAACTGCTCGTTCCACCGCCGGCCAAAACCGTCTCCAGTTGCTGAAGCTGCGCTAACTTCGGACTCGCCGCAAACAGATTGCCTTGGATCCAAACGTAAAGTCGTTCCTTCTTCGCACCAGCATCTGCCGTCGTCGATGGATCCTCGACAAACAGAAGCTCCGGTCCGTCATGACCACCTGAAAGCTTCGCCACCTGCTGCTCGAGAAATCCGCGGAAGCCCGCAGAGTTTGCCAGTTCAGCCAACACTAATGGCTCGCCCGGCTGTCCGTTTTCGTCCATCGACACAGACACGGCAATCTCTTCGCCGAGGTACGATCCAAACTGTCTGATCGTCTCTACAACCTGGTCCATGTTCTGCGCTCTGCCTGCCTGCTCTTTCTCCCACCATTCGCGCAACGCGGCATTCTGGCTCATTCGTTCCTGAATTATGCGATGCGATTCCGTGATCGTGTTCGCGAGGTTCGGCAACGCCGCGTAGACCACGGTGTTCTCGGGCATGAGATCCAGCAGGTGCGTCGAATTGCGAACACCAGGCTGCTGAACTCCTTTCAATTCATTCCGGAGTGTTGCCAAACCCGACAACAATGATGCGTAACGATTCGCGTTCTTGCTCCACGCCACTTCGTCCTTGACCGGAATAGTTGCGATTGCCGCACTCGTCGTCGCTTGCTCGCCCGGACGCAGCACGCGATCGGCACCAGCGTGGTTGAGACTTACTTCACCTTCGATTACAGAGACACGCGAACCCTTCGTGCCGTTGTTGACTGAAAAGATTGTTCCCGTCACCGAAACCAGCGAATCACCACTCTCAACAAACAGCTTCCCGTCTTTCTGCTTCGCTGCTTCGACAACAATACTGCCGCGATCGAGATGGATCGTTGTTCCCTGTCCGTTCTTAGTCAGGTAGAGTTCGGAACGTTCCTTCATTTCGATAAGCGAACCGTCGCCCAAACGCACTACAGCGTGCGCGTCTTTCG
>DASZDV010000179.1:0-14775 GCA_035941575.1 Pyrinomonadaceae bacterium | reverse complement strand
GGTGTTGATGATGCTCTTCGGCGGACTCGCATTGCTGCTGTCAACCGTAGGCATCTACGGGCTGCTCTCTTACGCAGTCACGCAACGCACGCAGGAGCTGGGAATTCGCATGGCGCTCGGCGCAAACGTCGGCGACGTGTTAAAGCTCGTGCTGAAGCAGGGAATGCTGTTGGCAATTACCGGGGAGTTGATCGGCGTCGCGGGCGCTTTCGCGTTAACACGACTGATGCGCGGGCTGTTGTTTGGTGTCACGCCGACCGATACAACTATCTTCGTGGGCGTAGCTGCGGTATTAACTGCGACTGCGTTGCTTGCCTGTTATGTACCGGCACGTCGCGCAACGAAAGTCGATCCTTTAGTCGCTTTACGATACGAGTAGTCCTATGGACACATTGATCCAGGACGTTCGCTACGGCCTCAAGCAACTCTGGAAGAGCAAGGGCGTTACGATCGTTGCCATCGTGTCGCTCGCGGTTGGTATTGGCGCAAACTCCGTGGTCTTTAGCGTCGTCAATTCCGTACTGTTGCGCCCACGTGCGGTGACGAATCCGGAACAGCTCGTACAACTCTACACGGGCGAACCAAACCAGCCTTATCAGACCAGCTCTTATCCGACCTACCTCAATTTTCGTGACCGCAACGAAGTCTTCAGCGGTCTCGCGGCCTACGGAATATGGAAGTTCAAACTCGACGACGGGAACCAGGTAGAACAGGTTTGGGGCGAGCCAGTTACCGGAAATTATTTTGATGTGCTCGGTGTTCACGCGTTCAAAGGCCGCACGTTTCTCGCCGATGAAGATGCCGTGCCCGGCCGCAATCCCGTTGTTGTGATCGGCTACTCACTTTGGCAACGTCGATTCAACTCGGATCCCGAACTCGTCGGTAAAACGGTAACGGTCAACGATCAGCGGTTGACCGTAATCGGGGTTGCGCCACAGCAGTACAACGGAATGATTGGTGGCTTGGCGACTGAGATCTGGGTGCCGATCGCGATGGCGCCGGTGCTGGACAAGAGCACAGGCGAAAGATGGCTCACGAGTCGCGGCAATCGATGGTTGACGTTTATCGGCAGATTCAACCCCGGCGGCACGATTGCACAGGCGCGGGCGCGTTTCGATCTGCTGACGCAGGAGATGCGCGCAGCATATCCGGAAGAGTGGCGAACGTCGCGGCGTGAATTGACCGCTTATTTGCTGCCCGAGAGCGAAACGCGAATTCATCCGCAAGCACGCGAGGCCGCCTACGCTCTCGTGGCGTTGCTGTTCGTGATTGTGAACGTGGTGCTCCTCATCGCGTGCATGAACCTCGCAAACATGTTGCTCGCGCGTTCACTGAGTCGCCGCGGCGAGATTGCGGTTCGTCTGGCCCTCGGTGCGCGCCGCTCGCGAATCGTGCGCCAACTCCTAACCGAAAGCGTGCTGCTGTCTTTTATCGCCGGCGTCGCCGGACTACTGGTCGCAGTCTGGTTACTCAATCTGATGTTGGCGTTCATGCCCGCTCTGCCGGAAGGAATTCGCGTTGCACTTGATATCCGTCTCGACTGGCGCGTGGTGGGTTACACGATGGCCTTTGCGGCGGTAACTGGAATGTTATTTGGTCTGGCGCCGGCACTTCATAGTTCGAAGGCCGAAGTGGCAACGGTCCTGAAGGACGATTCGACGCTTGTAACCGAACGCTATCGTCGATCGCGTCTGAGAATGTCGCTCGTGGTCGCTCAGGTTGCGTTCTCGTTGTTGCTGTTGATCGGTGCGGGTCTCGTGTGGAGAAGTTTGGAGAAGGTGCGGCCGACCAGGGTTGGGTTTCCAACGGACAAGATTCTGGTCGCGCCGGTTGCGTTCGATGACAATAACTACGAGCCGTCCAAAGCGCGTGAGTTTTACCGGAACCTGTCAGAACGTGTTGCCACTCTGCCCGGCGTCGAGGCTGTTAGTCTCGTAAACGAAATTCCCGGTGGTGTGTTGGGCGGTGCGCGGAGGAGCACGGAGATTGAGGGTTATCGCGCGCAACCCGGCGAGAGTCTTGAGATCGACTTCAGCAGTGCCGGACCCGGTTTCTTCACCAACATGAAAGTTCCGTTTGTGCAGGGTCGCGATTTCGAAGAACGCGATCGCGAAGGATCTCCGTGCGTCGCGATCGTCAATGAAGCTTTTGGGCAACGCTACTTCGGTGGCTCACCGCTCGGCAGACACCTCACCAAATTCCGCGGAAGCAGGAATGAAAAAGAGAATTGCGAAATCGTCGGTGTCATTCGCGACAACGCGTGGCAGTCGTTGCAGACCCAGGTGCGTCCATTCTATTCGTTCGCGGTCCATCAGACAGATCAGCAACGCATGACGCTCCTGGTCAATACGGCTGGAGATCCAAAGAGTTTAGTCGGTCCTGTGCGTCAGGCTATTCGCGAACTCGATCGAACGATGCCCGTCGCAGACGTCGGAACACTCCAGGACTACTTCGGTCTTGTGTTGTACCCGTTCCGGCTCTTGGGCGCGGTGATGGCCGCGTGTGGCGTGATGGTGCTTCTGCTCGCATCAGTTGGAATCTACGGAGTCATTTCTTACTCAGTAGCGCAACGCACGCGCGAAGTCGGTATTCGCATTGCGCTCGGCGCTTCGCAGGGCGAAATCCTCAAGTTGATCGTGCGACAGGGCATGGTGCTCGTGACGTATGGGCTCATCGTGGGACTCGTACTTGCGCTAGCGCTGATGCCCGTTGTGTCGAGCGCTGTTCTCGAGGGTGAGTTGTTGTTTGGCGTGAGCATGACTGACGTGTTGACGTTTGCAAGCGTCACTATGTTGCTGGCAGTGGTGGCTCTACTGGCGTGTTTTGTACCCGCACGACGCGCGACCAGAATCGATCCCGTGGTGGCACTGCGTAATAGGTAGTTAAGGAGAAAAACCCATGTCTACACTATGGCAAGACATTCGTTACGCCCTGCGAATGCTCTGGAAGAATCGTGGCGTTACGGCAATTGTGATCCTTGCGTTGGCGCTCGGAATCGGCGCGAACACAGCGATCTTCAGTGTGGTCAATACCGTACTCCTGCGACCGTTGCCCTACGACGAATCTGAACGTCTCGTGTTTCTCAACGAAAAGAGCCCGGTGCTCGACGAGATGTCGATCGCCTATCCGAACTTCGAGGATTGGCGCAAGTACACGCAAACGTTTGAGAAGATCGGCGTATACAACCGCGGCAGCTATAACTTGACCGGCACGGGCGAAGCCGAACGAATCACCGCGGCCCAAATGTCGGCAGACATGTTCACCCTGCTTCGCGTCAACGCGTTGCACGGGCGCGTTTACACCAACGACGAAGACAAACCGGGTGCTACGCCCGTCGTCGTGCTGAGCTATGGTTTGTGGCAACGCCGGTTCGGCGGGCAAACGAGCATCCTCAATCAACCGATCACGCTCAATGGCAAAAGCTATGTTGTGATCGGCGTGATGCCGGAGACGTTTTTGTATCCGAGCCGGGCTCAGATGTGGGTGCCCGTCGGTCAATTGGCAGGTGATTCGGGCTATCAAACCCGAGACAATCATCCGGGTCTCTATGGTGTCGGCCGTCTCAAGCCAGGCGCCACGATCGAACAGGCTGACGCCGACATGAACACCATCGCTGCGAATCTCGAGAAACAGTTTCCAGACTCAAACAGCGGCACTCGCGTGCGGCTGCGGCCGCTGCTGGAAATATATGTGAGCGGAATTCGCCGCGCGCTCTGGGTGATCTTTGCGGCTGTCGGATTCGTGTTGCTCATCGCGTGCGCCAACATCGCCAACTTACTCTTGGCTCGCGCCAGCGCACGCAGAAAAGAGATGGCGATTCGCACGGCAGTCGGCGCGAGCCGCTGGCGCCTCGCTCGTCAATTACTGACAGAAAGTGTGTTGCTGTCGTTGATTGGCGGTGCTATTGGACTATTGTTGGCACGTTGGGGCATCGATCTGATTCTGTATATAAGTCCCGACGCGATTCCGCGATCGCGTGAGATCGGACTCGATTGGACCGTGCTTGGTTTCACGATCGGAGTTTCGTTTCTCACGGGCATCCTTTTCGGACTTGTTCCAGCGCTCCAGGCAGGCGAAGTTGATGTTCACGAAACGTTGAAAGAAACGGGACGCGGCGTGAGTGGGCGCCAGTGGTTGCGCAGTTCGCTCGTCGTGGCTGAAGTGGCGACGACGCTGGTGTTGTTGATTGGCGCGGGCTTGATGATTCGCAGTTTTTACCTGCTACAGAAAGTGAACCCGGGCTTTTCTTACGAACGCCTGACAAGTTTCAGTGTGTCGCTGCCGGAGAAGAAGTATCCGACTGAGGAAACGACCGCATCTTTTTACAATCGTCTGCTCGAAAACATCCGCTCGTTGCCGGGGGTCGAATCTACGGCCGCCGCCTCGGGACTGCCGCTCGGCAACAACGGCTGGCAGATGGGGTTCTCGATTGAGGGCCAACCACCTCCGCCGCCCGAACAGACGCCGTTGTTGGAAACATGTGTGGTGACTCCCGATTACTTCCGCGCGATGAACATTCCAGTGTTACGCGGACGCGTCTTTAACGATCGCGACGATCGCTCGCACCTTGCCGGCACCGATCTGAGCAAGATTAACGAGGACGAGCGCTTCATGGTGGGTGTGAACAAGATCGTCATCGATGAAGCGTTCGCACAGCGGTACTGGCCTAACGAAGATCCGATCGGCAAACGCGTGCAAATCGGCAGAAACGAGAAGCCTCGAAAGCTTGAGGTTATCGGCGTGGTTGGGCGCGTGAAGATGGAGAGTTTGAACCAGAACAGCGATCGTGTTCAGGGTTATTACTCGTATGCGCAGGTTCCCATGCGTGGAATGGCCATAATCGTCAAAGGCACATCGGATCCGAACCTATTGATGTCGGCGGTGCGCTCAGCCGTGAAGGAGATCGATCCCGATCAGCCGATTTTCAATCCGCAAACGATGGATGAGATTCGCGCTGAGTCGGTCGCGCCCGAGCGGTTGAATCTGACGCTCTTGAGTCTGTTTGCAGGCATTGCTCTGGTGCTGGCGATCGTCGGCATCTACGGCGTGATGTCTTATTCGGTAACGCAGCGAACGCACGAGATTGGCATTCGCATGGCGATCGGCGCGCGGCCTCGCGACGTGTTCACGATGGTCCTCGGTCACGGAATGAAGTTGACGTTGATCGGCGTCGGCATCGGTTTAGCGCTGGCGTTCGCATTGACGCGCCTGATGGAAACGATGCTTTTTGGAGTGAAGCCAACAGACGCGGCGACGTTCACCGTCATTTCTGTGTTGCTGACTACCGTCGCATTGCTGGCGTGTTACCTGCCGGGACGAAGAGCAACAAAAGTAGAACCAACTATTTCGCTACGCTACGAGTAGGGAATGACTGATCTGCGTTACGCTCTGCGCAATCTTCTCCAGCAGCCTGCCTTTAGTGCTGTTGTCGTGATCACACTGGCGCTCGGCATTGGTGCAACCACCGGAATCTTCAGCGTGGTTAACACCGTGCTGCTGCGGCCGTTGCCTTACGCTCACTCCGACCGGCTGCAAGTAATCTGGGGCAACTATCGCGCGCTGAACATCGAGCGTCTGCGGGCTAAATCGGCTGAGTATGACGATTACGCCAAACAGACGCAGGTGTTTGACGCCGTTGCTGCGTACTCCAATTACAGTTTCAACGTGACGGGTGGCCTTGGACCAGAACGCATCGGCGCAGCATACGTTTCCGTCAATCTGTTTCCGATGCTTGAGGCGACACCTGTAATGGGCAGGAGCTTTGCCGCGGATGACCCAGATCGGCGCGTCGTTGTGTTGAGTTATGGCTTCTGGCAACGGAGGTTTGGCGGGTCGCAGCAGATTATCAATCAACAACTTTCGCTCGACAACGAGAGTTACACCGTGATTGGTGTGATGCCGGCTTCGTTTCAGTTTCCGCATCCGAGTTTTAGCGGCAGCGAGCCGGCGGAGTTATGGCTGCCGTTGTCCTACACGGCGGAGGAGGTTGCGAGCCGGCGCGGTCCATATTACCTGAACGTACTCGGACGTCTCGCGCCGGGAGTGACAGTGGACCAGGCACGCGCGCAGATGGACGCTCTGGGCCACCGCTTCGAACGCGAGTTCCGCGGGTATCGTGGACCAAACGGCGAGGATGGCGGCTGGCGCATCACCGTCATGCCGTTACAGGAAGAGATCGTCGGCAGCAGTCGTCGCGCGTTGTTCGTGTTGCTGTTTGCAGTTGGATTGCTGTTGCTGATTGCGTGCGCGAATGTCGCGAACCTGCTGTTGATGCGCGCGGCCAAACGGCAGAAGGAACTCGCGATTCGTGCTGCGCTTGGCGCGGGGCGCTGGCGTCTGATCAAGCAACTGGTGCTGGAAAGCGCGCTGCTGGTGGCATTGGGTGCGGCATTGGGTCTATTGCTGGTTGGGTGGGGAATTAGTCTGTTACGTGCGCTTGGCCCAGGTCTTTTGCCGCGCGCGCATGAGCTGACGATCGACGTACGCGTGTTTGGTTTTACTGTTCTGACGGCGCTGTTAATCAGTATCGCGTTTGGCCTCGTGCCAATTCGAACGGTTGCGAAGCTGGATTTGCGTGAATCTCTGAGTCGTGCGGGTCAGCGGAGTAGTTCCGGTCCGGGCCGCTGGTCTGACGTGCTCGTGATTGCGGAAGTCTCGCTCGCGGTATTACTGCTTGTTGGTTCAGGATTGCTCGTCAAAAGTCTTGTTCGTTTACAACGGACGGAGCCGGGGCTGATCACAGAGAATCTGACGAGTGTGGAGATCGATCTCTCCTCGTCTGTTTACCGCGACGCGAATCAGGCGTCCGGTTTCTTTCGTGAACTGGTCGAGCGTTTGCAAGCGACTCCGGGCGTGCAGTCGGTGAGTTTCAGCACTCAGCAGCCGTTGAGTGGAAACGCGGGAGACGATCCATTCGCCATTGAAGGCAGACGTTTGGATCCAGCGAACCTCACCACTGCGGGTTGGCAACTTGCCGGTCCAAATTACCTGCAAACGCTTGGTATCCCGCTCGTCAAAGGTCGTGATTTGAGTGCGCAGGATCTCGCCCCCGGCGCGCCTCCCGTCGCCGTGATTAATGAGAAGATGGCGGCTCGTTTCTGGCCCAACGAAGATCCAATTGGCCGCCGGATAACACTCGGACTGCCACGGCCTGACAATCCATGGGTCAAGATCGTAGGCGTCGCGAAAGACACACCGCATCGCGCGTTGGGTTCACAGGCGGAGCCTGATTGGTATCTCTCGCAAATGACCGCAACACAGCGTAATCGTTACGTGTTTGTGCGCAGTGTGCTGCCGCCGGAAACTCTGACGAATGCGATTCGCAGGGAAGTCGCAGCGCTCGATCCGGAGCAACCGCTGACGAGTGTGAAAACAATTACAGACGTTGTCGCCGCGACGACTGCGCCACGCCGCTTCAACACTTTCTTGCTCGCAACCTTTTCTGCTCTCGCGCTGCTCCTGGCAACGTTAGGAATTTACAGCGTCATTTCCTATTCGACCGCGTTACGTACGAAAGAGATCGGTATTCGAAGCGCGCTCGGTGCTGCACGTTCCGCCATCATGCTGCTGGTCATCAGGCGAGGTATCAGACTTAGCTTGATCGGCGCATTGATCGGTTTTGGCGCTGCAGTCGCGTTGACGCGTTTGATGTCGAGTTTGTTGTTTGGCGTTTCGCCGTTGGATCCCCTGACCTACGCGATCGTAGGCGCGCTTTGTCTGGCAGCCGCCTTCATTGCCTGCCTGATCCCGTCGCGACGCGCAACCAAAGTCGATCCTCTGGTCGCGTTGCGATACGACTAGGATCACTGGAGTCACATCATGTGGAAAGATATTCGTTACGGACTGCGCAGTCTGATCAAACATCCGTTCTTTGCGGCAATCTCGATCATCACGCTCGCACTCGGCATCGGCGCGAATACTGCGATCTTCACGGTTGTAAATGCGGTTGTGCTGCGTCCGTTGCCATTTCAAGACGCGGATCGTCTCGTGATGATCTGGACCACCAAGGACATTAACAAGGAGCAGCCGTTTTCGTTTGCCGACTACAACGACCTGAAGAACCAAACGAAGTCGTTTAGCGCTGTCGGAGCGGCGTCACCGCTCTGGAACTTCACTTTGACGGGCGCGGGTGAACCTGAACCGTTGCAGGGCATGTACGTCTCAGCGAGTTTGTTCGACGTGCTGCGCGTGACGCCCGAACGTGGACGCGCTTTCACACCTGATGAAGATCGCACAGGCGGGACGCCGGTCGCGGTCATCAGTCATGCGCTGTGGCAACGTCGGTTTGGCGCTGACGAGAACGTCGTTGGCAAAGCGATTACAGTCAGCGGCACGAGTGCCGCAGTAATCGGCGTCATGCCGCCGAGTTTTCAACTGCTCGATCCGGCATCGGAGTTGTGGCTGCCACTCGCTCACAACCAGTTTGCCTCGAGTGCGCGACAGGTGCGATTACTCTCGATAGTCGGCCGCCTGGCCGACGGCCTACAGCCCACAGCAGCAAACGCCGAATTGAGTGCGATCGCAGGTCAATGGGCCACGCAGTATCCGGATTCGAACAGCGGCGTCGGCATGCGTGTCGTGCCTATGCACGAGCAGATCACGGGGAGAGTGCGCCCGGCGTTGTTGCTTTTGCTCGGCGCTGTTGCGTTGGTGTTGCTAATCGCGTGCGCAAACATCATCAACCTGATGCTTGTGCGCAGCGCGGCACGACACAAAGAGATCGCCGTAAGAGCCGCACTCGGCGCCGGCCGCATGCGGCTGTTGCGACAGCTCTTGACTGAAAGCGTAACGCTCGCAGTGCTCGGCGGTGGCGCGGGCATATTGCTCGGCTCGTGGGGCGTGCAAGCCCTGTTGGCGCTGAACCCAATTCCGATTCCGCGTTACAACCAGATCCGCGTGGATCTTACGGTTCTCGGTTTCACGCTCGCGGCGTCCGTAATCACAGGAATCGTCTTCGGGCTGGCGCCTGCGTGGCAGACACTCAAGGTGGACCTGCACTCAGCGCTGAAAGAAGGTGGTCGCGCAGCGATTGCTGATTCTCGTCAGCGACGCTTGAGTAGTCTGCTTGTGATTGCGGAAACCGCGATGGCGATGGTCCTGCTGATCGGGGCGGGACTGCTGCTCAAGAGTTTCGCGCACTTGCTCAACGTCAAGCCAGGCTTTGCCACCGAGAACGTGTTGACGCTGCAGGTCGGACTGCCAAACGCGAGTTATCAGCAACCGCAAAAACGAGTCGCGTTCATGCAACAGCTCGAACAGAATCTTGGCGGGGCGCCTGAAGTCGCGTCGGTTGGGTTCGTCACGCGCCTTCCGCTGATGAGCACGCTGAATAACATCACAACGTTTCTCGCTATCGAAGGAAAACCAGTCGCTGTAGGGGAGCGGCCGGAGATCGATTTCCGTCGCGCGAGCACAGGATACTTTCAGACGATGGGAATACCCTTGCTCGCCGGACGCCTCGTCACCGAGCAGGATGTTACGAACAGTACGGGCGCTGTCGTAATCAACGAAGCAATGGCGAAACGTTTCTGGCCCGGTGAAGATCCAGTCGGCAAACGAATCAGCACCGCGACTTCAACAGGCCAACAGACACAGTGGCAAACGATCGTGGGCGTCGTCGGAAGTGTGCGGCATCTTGGTCTCGACGTTGACCCTCGGCCCGAGGTTTACTACCACACGAACACAAACCCGCCGTTTGGCCCAGTCGTCGTGATACGCACAACTTCCGATCCACAGCGGTTGATCTCGATCGCGCGCGCCAAGGTGAGGGAACTCGACAAGGACGTGCCAATCTCAAACGTCAACACGATGGAACAACTCGTCGCGCAATCAGTAGCACAGCGACGCTTTGGCATGTTCCTGGTTGGCATCTTTGCGGCGCTGGCGCTCGTGTTGGCCGTGATCGGTATATACGGCGTCGTGAGTTATTCAGTGGCGCAGCGTACAAACGAGATTGGTGTGCGCATGGCGTTGGGTGCATCCACGACCGACGTGCTGACGATGGTGTTGAAGAATGGCATGACGTTGGCCCTGATCGGGGTTGGGATTGGCCTCGCCGGCGCGTTCGCTGCAACTCGCCTGATGGGTGCGATGCTGTTTGAAGTAAAACCGACAGACGTGGCCACCTTCGCAGTCGTGTCCGTTGGACTGATCGTTGTGGCTTTGTTAGCTTGTTATGTGCCGGCCAGAAGAGCAATGAAGGTGGATCCGCTGGTTGCGCTGCGTTACGAATGAAATCATTGTCCCTTACCTATGCCTCGCATTTTGATTGCTGATGACCAGACGGACGTCGTTGCGGCGTTAAGTCTCTTGCTGAAAGGCGAGGGCTTCAGGATCGAAAGCGCTTCGTCGCCTGCCGGTGTGCTCAGAGCCATCGACGGGCAGGAGTTCGATGTCGTGCTGATCGATCTCAACTACGCACGCGACACGACCTCCGGTAGTGAAGGTCTCGACTTACTCAGCAAAATTCGCTCGATGGATCCGTCGCTGCCGGTCGTGGTGATGACTGCGTGGGGCAGCGTCAATCTCGCAGTCGAAGCAATGCGCCGCGGCGCGCGCGATTTCATTCAAAAACCGTGGGACAACGCGCGATTGCTTGCCGTGTTGCGCACGCAGGTTGAACTCGCGGAAGCATTGCGGCGCGGGCGCAAGCTCGAAGCAGAGAACATTGCGTTGCGCGACAGTGTTTCCGAGGTCAACGAGATCCCGCAGATCGTTGCAGAGTCAGCGGCGATGAAATCTGTTCTCAAGCTGGTTGAACGGATTGGCCCGGCAGACGCGAACGTGTTGATTACTGGTGAGAACGGCACGGGCAAGGAAGTGATCACGCGTGTGCTCCACTCGATTTCATCGCGTCGTTCGAAGCCCTTGATTTCGCTCAACGCTGGCGCGTTGGCGGAAGGCGTGTTTGAGAGTGAACTCTTCGGACACGTGCGCGGCGCGTTTACTGATGCAAAGAGCGATCGAGTAGGACGTTTCGAACTCGCTGACGGCGGTACGCTTTTTCTCGACGAGATAGGAAACGTTCCGTTAAACCTGCAAGCAAAACTGTTGCGCGTGCTTGAGACGGGTGAATTTGAGCGTGTCGGTTCGTCGAAGACGCAGAAGGTGAACGTGCGTTTGTTGTCGGCGACGAATGCGGATTTGAATGCGGAGGTGGCGCAGGGACGTTTTCGGCAGGACCTGTTGTTTCGACTAAACACGGTTGAGCTTCGGTTGCCGCCGCTCAGGGATCGTATCGAAGACATTGCGCCGCTGGCGGAGCATTTCCTGAAGATTCATCGACAGCGTTATCGGCGGCCGCTTCTGGGATTCACGCCGGAGGCGCTTGACGCTTTGCGGCATCACCTCTGGCCGGGAAACGTGCGTGAGTTGGACCACGTGATCGAACGCGCGGTGTTGATGAGCACTGGAAGTATGGTGACTGCGTTTGATCTGGCGCTCGAGGCGACGCCGGACGCGCGTTTGTCGGCGCGTTTGGAAGAGATGAGTCTTGAAGACGCGGAGCGGTTGTTGATTAAGAAGGCGCTCGCGCGGTTTGAGGGCAACGCAAATCGTGCCGCCGAAGCGCTCGGTCTAAGCCGCAGCGCGCTTTACCGGCGTCTGCAGAAGTACGGTCTCGGCACTTAAGCCACAAAAGGCACAAGAAGCACAAACGTCTTGGCGTGAATCGTACGTCCCGTCCTTTACTTTGTGCCTTTTGTGCCTCTTTGTGGCTATCATTACGTTTGTGAGTACGCCTGTTAAGCCTCAGAAACCGGGGTCGTTTTCCTCCCTTGATGCCGCGCTCGGCCGCGGCACCCGGCTAAAGTTTGAAAAGCGCGTCACGCTGCTCTCGCTGGCGGCGGGCTTTCCCGCCGTCGGCCTCTGCGCGTTTCTCCTCTGGTACGACAACTACACCGCACAAGTGCAGTGGACCATCGATCTGCTGCTGGTACTGCTGTGGCTCGGCGTCTCCTTTAACCTCAAGCAGCGCATCGTCCGGCCGTTACAAACTCTCTCAAACATCCTCGCAGCAATTCGCGAAGGGGACTATTCGATTCGCGGCCGGCGCGCGCTTTCCGGCGACGCACTCGGCGAAGTGATGCTCGAGGTCAACGATCTGGGCCAAACGTTACGCGAACAACGTCTCGGTGCAATGGAAGCGACGGCGTTGTTGCGGACGGTGATGGCTGAGATCGACGTCGCGGTGTTTGCTTTTGACGGCGAACACCATTTGCAACTCGTCAACCGCGCCGGCGAGAAACTGCTGGCCCAACCTGCGGCGCGTTTGCTGGGCCGAACGAGTGAAGAACTCGGTCTGTCGGAGTGTTTGAATCGTGCGGCCGGCAATGGACCGCAGACCATGCAAATGGTTTTTCCCGGCGGCTTCGGTCGTTGGGACGTGCGCCGCAGCACGTTTCGCGAAGGCGGCGCACAACATCAGTTGCTCGTTTTGACTGATCTGAGCCAGACGTTGCGTGAAGAAGAGCGAACGGCGTGGCAACGACTGCTGCGGGTCCTCGGCCATGAACTCAACAACTCTCTCGCTCCGATTAAATCAGTCGCCGGCAGCCTTGCAGATTTGATGCGGCGTGATCCGGAGCCGGCAGACTGGCGCGAAGACATGCACCACGGCCTTGCCGTAATCTCGTCGCGCGCAGATTCACTGGCGCGCTTTGTCGAGTCGTACTCGAAATTGGCGCGACTGCCACCACCGCGTTTGGAGCCGTTGATGATCGGGACATTGGTTTCGCGTGTAGCGAGTCTCGAAACGCGCTTGCCGGTGAATGTTGTTTCGGGGCCTGACGTGATGGTGCGTGGCGATGACGTGCAGTTGGAGCAGCTGTTGATCAACCTCGTGCGCAATGCGGTTGACGCGTCAATGGAGACGCATGGCAGGGTTGAGGTTGGTTGGGGGCAGAAGAATGGACACGTTGAAGTGTGGATACGCGACGAAGGCCCCGGTTTGGCGAGCACGGCGAACTTGTTCGTGCCGTTCTTTACGACGAAGGCTGAAGGCTCGGGAATTGGATTAGTGTTGTCGCGCCAGATTGCGGAGGCGCATGGAGGAACGTTGACGCTGGAGAACCGGAGGCAGTTTCGGGGTTGTGAGGCGCGGTTGCGGTTGCCTATCTGACGCCCAACAAGATGTCGATCGTTAACTGGTCCAAGCGTTCGTAAGGAAGGCGTTTACTTGTCAACTCGGCCCGATCAAATTGTAAATTTTTGACGGCGTCGGCAGAAAGTTTTGTATTTATTTTTTCCCCTCTGATCTCCGCAAGCAAACTCTGCACTTCCTGGTCTTCTTCAAACTGTCTGCCCTTTTCCTTGAGGATCAAATAGTTCCGCATACAACCCGCCGCAAACTCCCACACGCCCTCTTCATTCTCACTCCGATACGCATGCGCGTCGAAATGCCGCGGGCCTTCATACCCTGAATCCTCCAGCAACTTAACCAGAAAAAACAGGTTCTTGATCGACTCCGACCCAAAGCGCAAGTCCTGATCGAAACGAGTCCCTTTCTGATCGTTCAGATCGATATGAAACAGTTTGCCGGCTTCGATCGCCTGGGCCACCACGTGATAGAAATTCAGCCCGGCCATCTGTTCGTGTCCGACCTCCGGATTCACACCCACCATTTCCGCATGGCCCAACGTAGCGATAAACCCGAGCATCGCGCCGGTGGTCGGCAGGTAAATGTCACCGCGCGGCTCATTAGGTTTTGCTTCGAGTGCGAACTTGTATTCGTATCCGTTACTCACCGAATATTCGCAGAGGAAGTCCAGCGCCTCGCGGTACCACTTCAACGCCTCGCGCGGATCTTTCGCTGCGTCGCACTCAGCGCCCTCGCGTCCACCCCAGAAGACATAGATGTGCGCGCCGAGCTCGGCGCCGAGGTCCATCGAGCGCATCGTTTTTTGAATTGCGTAGAGGCGCACGCGCGGATCGTTCGAGGTAAAAGCGCCATCCTTGAAGACGGCATCGTAGAACAGATTTGTCGTGGCCATCGGCACCTTCATGCCGTGATCGTCGAGCGCCTTCTTGAACTCGGAAACGATGCGGTCGCGTTCGCCAAGCGAAGCATCGATTGGCAGGAGATCGTTGTCGTGAAGGTTCACACCGTAAGCGCCGAGCTTGCCCAGCCGCTCGACAATTCTAACCGGCGTTAAACTCGGCCGCGTCGCATCCCCAAACGGATCTCGCCCGCGATTACCGACGGTCCACAATCCAAACGTGAACTTATGCTCCGGTTTTGGTTCTAACTGTGTCATTCGTGTCAATCTGTGGCCACTTCTAACTTCACCACCTGGTGTTTCACCGAGCTCGGCCCAACCATGATCTCAAACGTTCCCGGCTCGACCACGCGCTTCATGTTCACATCATAGAACTGAAGCTTGTCGCGTGTAATGACAAACTCTACCGTTTTTGTTTGGCCGGGCTGCAACGTAACCCGCATGAAGTCCTTCAACTCCATTACCGGCCGCGTCACTGAGCTAACCAGATCGCGAATGTAAAGTTGCACGATTTCATCGCCGGCGCGCTTTCCGGTGTTTGTTACTGCCACACTCACTTTCGCCTGACCATCAGGCGCGATTCGCGCCGGCGATACGACCGGCTGTCCGTACGAATACGTCGTATAACTCAACCCGTAACCAAATGGAAACAGCGGCGACCTGTCAGCAAATAGATATCCGCGTCTGCCGCTCGGTTTTTGGTTGTAATAGATCGGCAGTTGCCCGACCGAACGCGGAAAACTGATTGGCAGCTTGCCGGCCGGATTGTAGTCGCCGAACA
>DASZDV010000178.1:0-1678 GCA_035941575.1 Pyrinomonadaceae bacterium | reverse complement strand
CCAGGTATCGAAACGTCGCGCATTGAACGGCGGAGTTACCCAGCGGCCGACATAAGTAAAATCGTTAGCATCGAGACACAACTCGTAATGCTTCAGCAGTGCGGGCCACGACATCCGTTTAGATTCGAGATCGTCGAGTATAGAAACTCGTTGACCTTTAGTAAGCGTTTCGCCGCCACGAACGGCAAGCACACCTAACTCTTCAAACAGCTCACGAGCGGCGCCGCTGATCATCGTCGCTGTTTCCGGATTAGGAGCGTTTCTAACGTCGACTTCAGCATCTTCGGGGTCTATCTGTCCGCCCGGAAATGCATGAAAACCGCCCAAAAACGCCAGTTTGTCGCTGCGTTGGACCCAGAAGACCTCAGGATTCGCGGGATCGGTATTTTCTCGCAACAGGATTATTGCGGCTGCGTCTTTTGGAGTTGTTGCTGGTCGGTCTGACATTGCAAGAAGGGTGTTTACGACCAGCGGAAACGCTCTCCGTCGCCGGGTCCCCAGGGCACGCCGCGCATGTGATAGCCGCCCTCTTCCCAAAAGCCTGCTTGATCGTTTTCGAGGAAGCGCACACCTTTAATCCACTTGGCTGACTTCCAGGCGTAGAGCTGCGGGATGATCAAACGCACCGGCCCACCATGTTCTGGTGGAATTGGCTGGCCGTCGTGCGACCATGCAAAAAGTGAGTCGTCGTTGAGGAAGTATTCGATCGGAACGTTCGTGGTCCAACCATAGTCGTAAGCCAAAGCAAGCACAAACTTCGCTTCCGGTTTCACGCCTGCAAGCCGCGCGATCTCTCTCGTCGAAACACCGCTCCAAACGTTGTCGAGTCGCGACCAGCGCGTCACGCAATGAAAGTCGGCGTAGACGCGGACCGGCGGCAGTTGCATGAACTCATCAAGCGACCACTGGAGCGGATTTTCAACAAGACCTCCGACTTCAAATGTCCAATTTGCGAGATCGATGTCGGGTGTTCCGTGCGCGTCGAGCACGGGCCATTTTTTCGTTCGCGATTGTCCAGGCGGTATGCGTTTCTCGCGCCGCGTGTCAGGACTGATGACGATCCCCGAATCTTCGATCTCTTCGGGTTTACGCGGATCGGCTGTTTGGTATTTCGGATCGTGGAATAGATTGTCGAGAAAACTCATGAGTACTTTAGACCATCCACAGATTACGCAGATTTCTTACCTTCTCGTTCCGCGAGTGCCAGCAGCTCCTCGGGCATCCATTTGCCGACGCCTTTTGCGACCGCGTCGTCGATACCGACGGTGCGATCATGCCAATCGTCATGGCTTCCTTCCGGGCCCCGTTCGCGTTCGTAGTTTTCAGTTTGCTCGAGGCTCAGCAGTATTCCCGCGATCACTTCATTCCAATCCTGAAGTTGAATACCGCGCCGGACGATTGGAAGCCCTGCGGTCCAGTCTTCTTCAGGCGCGCGCGCGTCCTGTTCGGGAATGGTCAAGTTATGAAGCGGCGGAAATGGTCCACCCGAGAAGTCTTTCACCAGTTGTTGGCTGAGCTGTTTTAACGACCAGGCAGAATGCTCCTGTCGCAACGACTGCGCTCGCCGAAAAATATCCGAGACTGTAGGTTGCTGCTGAACCATTTCACCCACCTTCTTAGTCTTGTTTGAATTGCAATACCTTACACGTATGAAGGCGTTGGAAACAAATGGTCTTGC
>DASZDV010000177.1:0-6555 GCA_035941575.1 Pyrinomonadaceae bacterium | reverse complement strand
GTCGCGCTTGATCCGCACCGATTCAAACTGATGGCGTCACGGCTCGACAAAGCTCTCGCGATTGCGACCGGAGTGACAGTGAATCTGAACCCGGACGGTACTGCCCTCGTTCCTGGCGAGAAGACGAAGATTACGGCGTCGATCAGCAACAACGGCGTTGGCGAGATTCAAATCAAACAACTGAAGTTTCGCGGTTTGGGTCAGGAGGCGTCGCTCGATGTCGCCGACAAGATGTTGCCGGGGACCGAAACGACAGCGCGTGTCGAAGTCACCACGCCAAAAAGCGCGGGTTTCACGGTGCCGTCTTCCGAACATCTTTACGATGGACGCCTCTTTGGCGAACCATTAACGGCGGAAGCGGAACTCTCAGTTGAGGGAATTAGTTTCTCTGCTGCCACGGAGATCCGGCGAGACGTTGCGCCCGGTGTCGAGATACTCGAGGTCGAACCCGCGCCGTATGTGACGACGCCGGCGACCTCGCAGAAGCCGCTCGAGTTCAAAGTTAAGCTCCAGAACCATCTTGCGAACCCGTTTCGTGGACTACTGCGTGTGCGTGGTCCAAGTCTCGAAACTGGCCGCGAGATCGACTTGCAACCTAATGAGATTGAAACTTCGAAGCTCGTCGTTCGCAGTCTTGCTTTGACCGGGCTGAGGCACAATTCAACCGTGGACATCACTGTCGATCTGCCGAACCCAAAAGATCCGATTGCGAAGAAAACTGTTCCGCTCGTGTATGCGGCAGCGATCGTGGTTCCGAGCCGCAAGGTTGGTTACCTGCCGAGCTACGACAAAACGCTCGAACGCGCCTTGAGTTCGCTGGGCGTGGACGCGCGGCAATTGACGATCGACGACATCGCGAAAGCTGACTTATCTGTCTTTCACACCATCGTGCTTGATAACCGTCCTTACGAGGCACATCCGGAGTTGGTCGGACTCAACACTCGGTTACTCAAGTTTGTCGAGGACGGTGGATCGCTCGTTGTGTTTTATTCAAAGACGAACGAATGGAATCCCGACGGACGGCGCAACCGTCCGCAGCTCGCGCCGTTTCCGATTATCCTGGATGACGACCGAGTGACGCAGGAAGACGCACCGGTGACGTTTCTGCAACCGCGCCATCCGTTGCTCAACTTTCCAAACCGGATCACGCAAGCTGACTTTGCGAACTGGGTTCAGGAACGGGGACTCTACTTTCCGCGTGAATGGGACCCGCACTACACCGCCGTGTTGGCAACTAGCGATAGACGCGAGCCGCTGCTGAAGGGTGGTCTACTGGTGGCGCAGTATGGCAAAGGAAATTACATCCACACGAGTTTTGTATGGTACCGGCAACTCCGGGCCGGCTTGCCGGGTGGTTACAGGATGTTTGCTAACTTGATTAGTTACGGCCGGCGCAAGGAAGACTGAGCCACGGATAAACACAGAGGAGACAGATAGAAAAAGCGGTTGAGTAGGTGGACTCAGATTGACTACCAAGCGGACTCAGACTGGTTAGTAAGACTTGTTTTAATCCGTGGCGGTTACTCTGTGACGCTTAGCGGTTCTTCGCCTTCGAGTTTCACGCGTGCGCGTTCGAGAAAGGTTTTGATCATCTCGCGCACGCGTTTTTGCATCTCGGCGCTGATTGCGCTTTCGCCAAGGAGTATCGCGAGACGGTGCAGGTCCTTGGCGTGTTGGCGGCGCAGCTCAACATGCTGCACGATTCTGATCAGCACCTTGTGTCCGCGCTCTTCAAACGCTGCGGCATAGCGGAGATAGTTCTTCATTTCGGAACGTGCTGGCGACCACTCGAGACGTTCCGGAGAGTCTTCAGTTTTCTCGACGGTGAAGGTGGCATGGACCGCGCCAATCAACGGCACTTCAGCCCGCACCATCCAACGCATAATGCCTCCCGCTTCCTTGCGTATGCCCTCAATCCCCGGCATGAGATCCGCAAAATTACGAAGCTCGCCAAAAAACTCGCGAGCCCGCTCTAGTGTCGTCCGCAATTCCATCTGGTCCGAATAGGAAGCTTTGATCCGAAACATTTATTCTCCGTTAACCGTTTCCGCCCTTGTCCGTCAGGCGTTTCTCAGAACTGTTGATGCGCGAGCGCGGCGATTTGGTTTTCCGCACCGCCATTGCTAACTTACACGAGGAATAATCACTAGTAAATATCTAAGTTGTCAGGAAAGACATATTTAATATGAAGGCCGCACAGACTTGCCCGCGCTGCGATAAACGAGGGATGAAATCCTGGTCTGACCTCACCGACGAAGAACGCGAAGCGGTGAAACGGCTCCCACTCTCCGCCAAATACTCTCTCGAGGAGCGACAAGCGACTCACCGCTGGTGCACCCGATGCTGGTACGAACATGTTGAGTCTGACACGACCGCTTAACGCCGCCGCCACTAACGCCTGCGACGGTTTTTAGCCCGATTCGTGGAGGGAGATTTGTTCCCTGGCTGAGGGTTAGGCTCGAGAACCATCTCCTGACGTGAGTAGTCGAAGATAACTTTGAATTTACTTAGCAGTTCATTCCCGATTAACCCTGCAACTTGCTGAGATCCGCCGACGCCTTCTTCGCCAACGGTAAAGTTGGCGGCGACATCCGGAAACGAAAACTCACCGAGCCTGAAGAGTTCAACCGGAGCCTTGACACTGTCCGACGTTTGGCCCACACCCTGTCTCTTGTCGTGCTGGCTTTGTGCCGGCGGAGTCAACTCCGGATGGGCCTTCACGAAAGGCTGGTAAAGAGTAATCGCGCCGTCATAGCCGGTGTCGATCTCGAATCGGCCCGCTACCGGATCGTGCCCGTTTGTCTTAACCTCCGCTCGTACGAAAGGCGTACCGTCAATGCTGATCGGCACACGTTTGCCTGGTCCTTGGTACTGATAGGTCTTTGCGTCATAGAGCGTGAGCGTTTGGTTGAGGTAATCGATCTCCATGACGAACCTACTGATGAAGTCGTAGCCGAGAATTCCGGCGAGGTTCCGCCTCACTTCGGAGAATTCCTTACGGAACGGTACTGAGACGACCGTCTGATTCGTCAGTCTGACTCCGGGCAGCGTGAAATTGACTCCCTTAGTGAATTGCACTGCTGTATGCCCGCCTGGCGCGCTCGCCGCCACGTTGCCGGCGGACTTCAAACCGAGCGCTCGCGCACGTCGCGCGTCGATCACCGTAACACTCGCGCCGGTGTCCAACACAAACCAGAGAGGCTGCGAATTATTGAGCCGCGCTTGTACGAAGATCGCGTAACCGTCGCGACCGAGAGGCATGCGAGCGAAGCGCCGGCCGTTGGTAAACCGAAAATCAGGAGTGCCTGACTCTGGCCGCACAAAGTTCGTCGCGGCGATCGAGGTGAACTTGATCGACTCCTGTTGGACCACAGCATTGTTGGCGGGATTCGCTGCGTTTTGCCGAATGCGAAACGGCATTTTTACGCCATCGACGTCACGCCAATCTTCGAAGTACGTTGTCACGGATCCGTCTTCGCTCGGCTCCTGGAGGCTGATGGGTAGGAACGTGCTCTTGTCGATAGTGTAGGTCGCAACGCTGCCGCGTTCTGGCTGGACACGCAGCAAATAATATTTTCCGGCGGTGTCTTCGCCGGCGCTTGTGACTTTGCCGCCGAGGCGTCCGGAAACTAAGTGCGAGAAGCTGCCGAGATAGCTCGCGAGTATTTCCTTTTCCAGTGACAAGCCCGCCATGTCACTGATCTGGTTGTTGCGGTCTATTACCCAGCCGCGAGTTCCATTGAAAATTGTGATCTGCTTGTAGACATCGCCGAGATCTACGATCTGTTTGTGTTGACCGGCAGCGGTTTGCCAGTCCTCCACTGTTCCACTGAGACCGGCGACGTCAACCTTTCCGCGCATGTAGATACCTTCTATCGCGCGCAGCTTCTCGAGCCCGCCAAGCGCCGCTGACATGCGATTCAGAATCGCTGCCGCGTTTTCATCTGTCTGTTGGTTGAACTTCGCGGTTGCGGGAACAACCAGCAACAAGATCGTGAAGGTTGCGCCGATCGAGCGTAAGAGTCGTTGGTTCATGACGTTGGTGATGGGCCGAGCACGCGGTTATAGCTCTCACGAATGGCTTGCATCTGTTCGATGAGAGTCTGGTGTAATTCCGAAACCGAGGCGAAGCCCATTCGAGCAGCCACGTCTCGTGCGGTTACGTGATTTGGATCGGGCAGGCGTGTCGAACGCCCCATGATCAGCCGCAGATTGTGATCGATGGACCGCAAGAGACTGTAGCCGGTGCTCATAGCTGTGAAATCCTCTTCAGTGAGCGAACCTTCCTCACGCAAACGCTCGAGCGTAAAGGCAGTGGAACGATCTTCGCCGCCATCGATAACCTCATCACGCAGTTGCAAGTAACGCGTCGCAAAATAAACATCCAACATTCCGCCCGGCCCGTACTTGATATCGATTCCCGCTCGCCGGCTGCGGCTCCCCTTCTCTTTCTCGAGCCGATCGCGAACTCGCCGCGTTTCAACGATCAGTTCCTTTGGATTGAAGCGCAACGCGTTTTCATGAATGCGATGGCGCGCATGCGTCTCGATCATCTTTCCCAACTCGAGATCGCCTCCGACCGCGCGCAGCTTCACGTACGCCAGCCACTCCCACGGCGCGCTCTGCTCTTTCAAGTAATCGAGAAATCCTTCGGCGCTCGTTACGAGTGGACCATTCTTGCCGTGCGGCCGCAGCCGCAAGTCGATCCGATACAGGTAACCTTCACGCGTAATGCTCGACAGCGCAGCGATCATCAATTCGACAAGCCGCGCGTAAGTCTCGTCTTGCGTGAGACTCTTGATAGGAGACGGAACGAGAGAGTCGTATGTTAACAGGATGTCGAGATCGGAACCGTAATCAACTCCGGCGCTTCCAAGCCTGCCCAATCCATAAATCGCGATTCGTGGTCCACCACTGAACGAACCGTAGCGTCGCGCCATTTCACGCCGCGCGATGAGATACGACACGTTAAGACTCGCGATAGCTAATTCAGTTTGCAGGCGATTGGTATCGAAGATCGAAAGGTCCCCCGAGATATCGAGCGCGCCGATTTCCGCGATCAACTCCGCCCATTTCAGACGAAACGCAGCGAGTTCCGCGGGGAAGGTGCTTTCAGCATCGATAGCCGCGCGCAGGATTGCGCGATAGTCGCGGCGGAGCGCAGTTGCGACCGGTGCGCCGAGCGAACCGATCAACGCCGGGTTGGCGGCAATCATCTCCGCGAAGGAATCTGACGAACCGCACACTCGCATCAGGGTGTGCAGGTTAGTTTCGGAGAGATGAAGCTGACGATCCGCCTTTTCGAGTGAGGCGGCTATGCGCGTCGCATGAACAAGCGCGCGGTGCGGGTTGAGAGACTCATTTGCGAACGAGCGCAGCCACTCCGCCACAGATTTTACCGTTTCCGTCCCGCCAGTGTGTGAAGCAAAAACACGCGCTGCACTAATCGCAAGTCCCAATTCCTGGTCGTCAATCTCTGCTTCAATTTTTGCGCCAACCGCTTGCGGACCGTGTTCAATGTCCCCAAACAGCCGATCATAAGTGCGTCGCACGTTTCCAGTGTGCCGTTTCAAATCGGTCTGAAAGTCGGCTTCGATTTCGTAACCCAAGCGTCTAGCAATCAAACTCCTCGCTTCCAACGAGTCCGGCACCGTATGCGTCTGCAACCCATGCTCCATTTGCAACCGGTGTTCAAGCGTTCGCAGAAACCCGTATGCATCCGACAACTCACTCCGCTCCTGCTGCGTGATGAACTCGCGATCAGCCAATCGCCCAAGACTCACAAGCGTGTGCGGCACGCGTAACCAATCGTCACGTCCGCCATGCGCTAACTGAAGCGCCTGCGCGATGAACTCAATCTCGCGAATACCGCCGCGCCCGAGCTTCACGTTGTAGCCACTCTTCTTTTCGGTCTGACGATCGATCTTCTGTTTAGCGAGCCGCACGCTCTCCAGCGCGCCGCTTACCGACACGTCCGGACGAAAAACGTATGGTGTAACGGCTTCTTTGAAACGTGAAAAGAGTGCCGGCGAACCGGCCGCAGCGCGCGAGCGAATCAGCGTCTGACGTTCCCAGTCCTGCGCCGAACTCTTGTAATAACGTGTCGCTTCCTGAAGTGAACACGCAAGCGCACCGTCGCGCCCGTGTGGTCGCAAACGCAGATCGACGCGGTAAGCAGCGACCTCGCCACCAGACTGGCCCGCAAGGCGCGCGACCGCTTCCGACAGTTTGACGAAGTATTCGCGATTGCTGACTTCGCCGCGTTGACCAATGCCCGACGTCGTGCCGTCGTCCGAGTAGAGAAAGACGAGATCGATGTCTGAGGCGTAGTTGAGTTCGAGTGAGCCGAGTTTTCCGAGTGCGATCACGCAAAACTCGGCGGTGGCACTGCGACCACGCTCATCTACGTGGCGTGGTAGGCCGTAACGATTATCGAGATCCTGGCGTGCGAGGCTGAGTGCGTAGTCGAGAATCGCATCCGCAAGGTTCGACAACTCTTCCGTTGTTTCGACGAGAGTTTGCGAGCGGCGAATGTCGTGAAGATAAGTGCGCAAC